>CANBZE010000059.1 GCA_947373775.1 Alphaproteobacteria bacterium | reverse complement strand
ACGGTCGAGAAGCGCGGCATCGGCACCATGGTGTCGCCATGACCGCCCAGCACGAAGGCGGACACATCTTCCACCGACACGCCCAGTTCCTCGGCCAGGAAGTGGCGGAAGCGCGCCGAATCCAGCACGCCGGCCATGCCCACGATCTTGGCATGCGGCACGCCGGAGAATTTCTGCAGCGCCCAGACCATGGCGTCCAGCGGGTTGGTGATGCAGATGATGAAGGCATTGGGGCAATTGGCCTTGATGCCCTCGCCCACCGCAGCCATCACCTTGAGATTGATGCCCAGAAGGTCGTCGCGGCTCATGCCGGGCTTGCGCGGCACGCCGGCGGTGACGATCACCACATCAGCGCCCGCAATGTCGGAATAGGAGTTGGTGCCGGAGAGCTTGGCATTGAAGCCGTCGACCGGACCGGACTGGGACAGGTCCAGCGCCTTGCCCTGGGGCAGGCCTTCGGCGATGTCGAAGATCACCACATCGCCCAGCTCTTTGAGGACTGCCAGGTGCGCCAGAGTGCCGCCGATCTGTCCGCCGCCGATAAGAGCGATTTTCTTGCGCGCCATGTGGAAGTTCCCCAATCTCTTTCAATGGTCGCGCGGCTTATCCCGCTTCGCGGGGCCGCGCTTCTGCGCAGCTACCTAGCCCGCCACGGGCCCCACCGGCAAGGCGGCAGAATCGCACCTGTCTCATTCCGCCAGCAGCCGGACAAAGCCCATGGTGCCATGGGGATTTGCGCCATAACTGGCCACCGCCGAGGATGGCGCAAAATCAAAGGCATAGAGCCCGCCCAGGCCGATCTTCCAATGATCGGCAATTTCCCAGTCATGGATAGCGCCCAGACTGAATTCGCCGGCCCCGCGCACCGCCGGTCCCGGCACCAGCTCGGTGCTTTCAATGGTCTCGGCCCGGGCAAACAGGGTCCAGGGCGGGGCGGGCTTGTATTCCATCTCCGCCAGGCCCGCATTCTCACTGATGCCGCTGGAAAGCTGCTTCCTGCCAAACGCCAGGGTGGCGGCCACGCTGCCCCAGTCGAACGTGTCGAACCAGGTGGCGCTGGCGGTCAGGCGCTGTTCGTTGACATCGGGATCAAGCTGCTCGGGGCTTTTCAGCCAGCCGCTGGAAAGTTGCAGCGACCAATGCGCATCCGGATTGTAGGACAGCCGTACCGCCGTGGAATCGAACCGTGCCTTGTCAAAGTTGAAACGAAACTGGTCGGGCTCGCGGCCGGTGAAGCGCGACACTTCCACTTTCCAACCGTCATGGACCAAGCCCGCTGTCACCACGCCGAAACTGACATGGGTGGAATCCAACCAGTGATGGGAGATCGGTGTCATGGGATTATCCATGGCCGATACGCGGTGCATGTAGGCCGATGGCCCCAGCGCCGGCTCGCCCGGATAGCCGCCATACAGAAACAGGCTGTCGGTATCCGACAAGGGATGGCTGTAGCTGGCGGCCAATTCTCCCAACAGATCGTGGGGATGCTGGCGGTCCACCAGATGCGTTTTGCCATCTGCGGTTTCGCCGCCCGCCAGCAACAACGAATAGCCGCGCCGCCCCATGAAGGCATCGCCGCTCAGCATCGCCTTCAATCCCAGCGTGTCGCCATTCGCCAGGTCGCGCGTCGCCATCGCCATGAACATGCTGGAGGAAAAGACTTGGGTTGCGCCGCGCGGCCCGCTTTGCCAATCGGCAATGCCGTTGACCCGGCCATGCAGCATCACCATCCAGTCTTCTGCGGCCAGGTGGATGCCGCCATGCGGCGCGGCCTCAGGCTGCCAGCTTGTGCCCGAGGCTTCACGGCTCATGGCATAGCCGCCGAGCAATCCGTGCATCGCCATGGCGTGATCGGCGCCGCCCGCGCTCATGTCCATGCCGGCCATGTCATTGCTCGTCTTCGCCGCAGGCTTGTCGTCCTGCGGCATGGCCATCGCGGGCATGGGCGCCGGCGCGGGTTTCGCCGCCATGCCGGGCATGGCCTGGGCGGGTTGTGGCGCGGACTGTAGAGCCTGGGGCGCAGGCGCGGGCTTTTTTGGTCTGGCTTTCTTCGCCGGCGGTTTTTTGGCGGGCATCGCCATGCCGGGCATATCCTCCATTTTCATGCCATCCATCGCGCCATTGCCCAATGGGGGAGCCGATTGCGCCGTTGCGATGGCGGACAACAGGACTGCAAACGCAACGGAGAATGTCTTGGCAACGCGCATGGCATGACTCAAAGCGATATGGGCTTGCACCCGGACACAGCCCTCCCTACTATACCCCCAGGGAGTATGCAAGCATGGCCACCGGACATCCAAAAATATTGAGCCGACTTTCGCGCATCGAAGGCCAGGTGCGCGGCATCGCGCGCATGGTGGAAGAGGATCGCTACTGCATCGACATTCTGAACCAGATGCAGGCGATCAAGGCCGCGCTCAAAAAGGTTGAGGAAGAAATCCTCAAGGGCCACGCCTCGCACTGTGTTGCCCACGCCATCAAGAGCGGCAGCGTCAAAGACCAGACGGAAAAATTTTCTGAACTGGTTGAACTGTTCAGCCGCTATGGAAAATAAGCCGAACCCGATGCGCGATCCGGTTTGCGGGATGATGATTGATCCCTCGACCGCCCAGTTCCAGACAACAGAAGGCGGCGTAACCCATTATTTTTGCAGCGCAGGGTGCCGGGCGAAGTTCCTTGCCAATCCTTCGGCCTATGCGACACAGAAGGCCGCGCCGCAAACTGCAGCTACTGGCGTCATCTATACCTGTCCCATGCATCCGCAGATCCGCCGCAACGCGCCCGGCAACTGTCCGATCTGCGGCATGACGTTGGAGCCGCTGACGGCAACGGCGCAGACCGGTCCCAGCCCCGAACTGGCTGACATGTCCCGCAGGTTCTGGATTGCGCTGGTGCTGACCCTGCCGGTGTTTGTGCTGGAGATGGGCAGCCACATCCCGGCCTTGGGCCTGGCCCGCAGCATTTCGATGACCGCATCGACCTGGATACAGTTCGCCCTCAGCACGCCGGTCGTTCTTTGGGCGGGGTGGCCGTTTTTCGCGCGCGGCTGGGCCTCCTTGCGGAACCGCTCGCTGAACATGTTCACCCTGATCGCCCTGGGGGTAGGTGCTGCCTATCTCTACAGCCTGGTTGCGACTTTTTTGCCTGACCTGTTTCCGATGGAGATGCGGCACACGGGGATGATCGCGGTCTATTACGAAGCCGCCGCGGTGATCACCGTCCTGGTGCTGCTGGGACAGGTTCTGGAACTGCGCGCCCGCGAACAAACCGGCGGCGCCATCCGCGCGCTGTTGAAGCTGGCCCCCAAAAGCGCCCGGCGCATAAACGATGACGGACAAGACCAAGAAATCGCTCTTGAGCAGGTCCAGGTGGGCGACCAGCTGCGTGTGCGGCCCGGTGAGAGCGTGCCCGTCGACGGCACGGTGATGGAGGGCAAAAGCAGCGTCGATGAATCCATGGTGACGGGCGAGTCGATGCCCGTCGGGAAGGCGCAGGATGCCAGGCTGATCGGCGGCACCATCAACGGCACCGGCGGCCTGGTCATGCGCGCCGACAAGATCGGATCGGACACGGTCCTTGCCCGCATTGTCCAGATGGTATCGGAGGCCCAGCGCAGCCGCGCCCCTATCCAGCGCCTTGCCGACAGTGTTTCGGCCTGGTTCGTGCCCGCCGTCATTGCCACCGCGATGCTGGCCTTCGCGGCCTGGATGATCTGGGGCCCGGCTCCCACCCTTGGCTACGCCCTGGTTGCCGCCGTCTCTGTCGTGATCATCGCCTGCCCTTGCGCGCTGGGCCTGGCCACGCCCATGTCGATCATGGTCGGCATCGGCAAGGGCGCGGGCGCAGGCGTTCTGATCAAGAATGCCGAGGCGCTTGAGCGGTTCGAAAAGATCGACACGCTGGTGGTCGACAAGACCGGCACCTTGACCGAAGGCAGGCCGAGGGTCGTCGCGGTTGTGCCGGCAGACGGCTTTGACGAGACCAGGATTCTGGCGCTGGGCGCAAGCCTGGAGCGGTCCAGCGAACACCCCTTGGCCGCAGCCATAACGGCGGCTGCGCAAGACCGCGGCATTGCACTTCAGGACGTGACGGAATTCACGTCGGTCACCGGCAAGGGCGTGACGGGCACGGTGGGCGGGCGCGCTGTGGGGGTAGGAACGGTCAAACTGCTGGGTGCGCAGGGCGTGAGCGCCGGCCTGAACAGCCGCGCGGACGCACTGCGCCGGGACGGTGCGACGGTCATGTTTGTTACCATCGATGGACAGGCAGCAGGCCTCATCGCGGTTGCCGATCCCATCAAGGCATCCACCGCCGCCGCACTCGACAGCCTGAGGGCAAACGGCATCAGGATCGTGATGCTGACCGGCGACAACCGCCTGACGGCACAGGCGGTCGCCTCCAAGCTCGGCATTACCGACATCGAAGCCGAAGTGCTGCCCGAACAGAAGAACGCCATCGTGCGCCGCCTGCGCAGCGAGGGCCGTGTCGTGGCGATGGCTGGGGACGGGGTGAATGACGCGCCCGCACTCGCCGAGGCCGATGTTGGCGTCGCCATGGGCACAGGAACGGATGTCGCGATGCAAAGCGCCGGGATCACGCTGGTCAAAGGCGATCTCACCGGCATCGCACGCGCACGAACATTGAGCCGCGCCACCATGCGCAACATCCGCCAGAATCTGGTTCTTGCCTTCGTTTACAATGTCCTGGGCGTGCCGGTTGCAGCCGGAATTCTCTATCCGGCATTCGGCATCCTGCTCAGTCCGGTGATCGCAGCGGCGGCGATGAGCCTGAGTTCGGTTTCGGTGATCGCAAATGCCTTGCGATTGCGGTTTGTACAGCTCTGACGCCTGACGGCAAAAAAAGAAAAGGCCGGATGCGAACATCCGGCCTTTCTGTCTCTTGAAAAGACGAAAGCGAAATTAGATCGCTTCCTTCAGTTCCTTGGAGGCGCGGAACGCGACCTTCTTGGATGCCTTGATCTTGATGGCTTCGCCGGTGGCGGGATTGCGGCCCATGCGCGGACCGCGCTTGCGCACGACGAGGATGCCCAGACCATTGAGACGGATGCGAGCACCCTTCTTCAGGTGCTTGGTGATCAGGCCGATGACGTCTTCGATGATGGCATTGGCGAGCTTCTGCGACAGTTCATGCTTCTCAGCGAGCTGAGCGCCGAGCTGACGGGTGGAAACGGTTTCGACTTTAACAGCGGCAGTCTTGGTAGCGGCTTTGGTGGCCATAGGATTCTCCCTCTAACGAATCAACGATGAGGCTGATTTTACGGCATTTCCCGCAAGATAAAGGGGGTGAACGTCAAAAAAACACAAGTAATTGGGGGTTTTTCCACATGTGGGCGAGAAAAGCCCGCAAAACCGGGCTTTTTCGCATGCCCAAAAGCAAACGGGCCGCGGCGATAAAGCGCCGCGGCCCGTAAAATCAGACTGAAATGGTGTTTAAGCGGCCGCTTCCGGACCGGCGCTGTCGGTGCGCTCGCTGATGCGGGCGGACTTGCCGGTGCGGCCGCGCAGGTAATAGAGCTTGGCGCGGCGCACCTTGCCCTTGCGGATCACCACCACCGAATCGACCAGCGGCGAATAGATTGGGAAGACGCGTTCCACGCCTTCGCCATAGGACAGCTTGCGCACGGTGAAGGCCTCGTTGATGCCGGCGCCCTGGCGGGCGATGCACACGCCTTCAAAGGCCTGGATGCGTTCGCGAGTCTTGTTCGCCTTGGCCTTTTCGTCATAGGTCACGTCCACCACCTTGACGTTGACCTTCAGCGTGTCGCCGGGGCGGAAATCGGGAAGCGGCTTGGCGCGGACGGTGGCCATCTGCTCGGCTTCAAGGGTCTGCAAAAGGTTCATTTTCTTCGTCTTTCGGTGCGGAAAAGCGGCAATCGAGCCGGGGCATATAGCCTAGCGTTTGGTCTTTTCATAGAGGGTCCAAAGGTCGGGGCGCCGCTCCTTGGTCAGGCTTTCGGCCTCGCGCGTGCGGAATTTGGCGATTTCCGAGTGATTTCCGCCATTTAGGACCTCCGGAATGGGCCGGTCCTCGAACAGTTGGGGGCGGGTATAATGCGGGTATTCCAAAAGCCCCGCGGCAAAGCTTTCGTCCTGGGTGGAAGCGTGGTCTCCCAGCACCCCGGGGATCAGCCGGACGGACGCCTCGATCAGGGCCATGGCGGCGATCTCGCCCCCGGCCAGCACAAAGTCGCCCAGGCTGACTTCCTCGATCTGGCGGGCCTCGATCACCCGTTGATCCAGGCCTTCAAACCGCCCGCACAACAAGATCGCGCCGGGACCAGATGCCAGTGCGCGCACCCGCGCCTGGTCCAGCCGCTTGCCGCGGGGTGACAGATAGATCAGCGGGCGATTGTTTCGCTCCACCGCGTCGATGGCAGCGGCCGCCACGTCCGCGCGCATCACCATGCCCGGCCCGCCGCCCGACGGGCTGTCGTCCACGGTGCGGTGCTTGCCCAGGCCGTGGTCACGGATATCCCGCACGTCCAGCTGCCAGAGATTCTGCTGCAGCGCCTTGCCCAGCAGCGAGATGCCCAAGGGCCCCGGAAACATTTCCGGGAACAGCGTGAGGACGGTGGCCGCCCAGCTACTCGACATGGTCATTGTCTTCATCGTCTTCGGGCACCGCGACGACGATGTAACCGTCGGCGATTTTGATCACCGGCACGGTCTCGCGCGTGAAGGCCAAGTGCACGCTGTCGCCGTCAGCCCGGGTCAGCTCGATCACATCGCTGGCGCCGAAATTGTGTACGGCCACAATCTTGCCGATCACCCGGCCCTCGCTGTCGCGCGCTTCCAACCCGACCAGGTCGGCGTGATAGAACTCGTCTTCCGCAGGCTCCGGAAGCGCATCGCGGGCGACGAACAGCTCGGTGCCCTTTAGCGCCTCCGCGGTGTTGCGGTCCTTGACCTCCACAAACGCAATCACCGCCTCGCCCTGTTTGGAGGGGCGAAAGGCGGTGATCGTAAACGTGCGGCCATCCCTGGCGTGCAGCTTGCCATAGCGCGGCAGGGCGTCAGGCGTGGCGGTGAAGATTTTCGCCTTCACCTCACCCTTGAGCCCTTGCGCGCCCATGACAGCGGCCAGGAGAACGTCGGCGGGCAATTAAGCCGCCGGCGCTTCTTCCGCGGGCTTGGCCGCGGCAGCGGCGGCAGCCGTGGCGCGTTCCTGCGCCTTCTTCTTGGGCTGGGCCTTCTGCGGATTGTTGTGCACGCGTGCCTTCACCAGGCCGGCATTGGCCAGGAACTTGTGGACGCGGTCGGACGCCACGGCGCCCTTGCCGATCCATGCCTGGGCCGATTCCAGGTTCAGCTTCAGGCGGTCGGCGTGATCGGACGGCAGCAGCGGATTATAGAAGCCGATCTTCTCGATGAAGCGGCCGTCGCGCGGATTGCGGCTGTCGGCGATGACGATGTTGTAGTGCGGGCGTTTCTTGGTGCCGCCGCGGGCCAGACGAATGCGAAGTGCCATGTTGTGCTTTTCCTTGCGTTTAAAGAGTTAAATCACGTTGCTGTTAACGCCGACCCGGAAACATTCCGGGCGGTAATCCACCGGGCGATCCACCACCGCCCATGCCGGGCATCATCGGCATGCGGCCGCCTTTGCCCATTTTCTTCATCATGTCCGCCATCTGGCGGTGCATTTTGAGAAGCTTGTTCACTTCGGAAACCTCGACCCCGGCGCCGGCGGCGATGCGCTTGCGCCGCGAGCCGTTGATCAGGTCCGGATCGGTCCGTTCCGTTTTGGTCATGGACTGGATGATGGCTTCCTGGCGGGTGAGTATCTTGTCATCCAGCCCGGCTGCATCGAGCTGGCCCTTGATCTTGCCCACGCCGGGCAGCATGCCCAGCACGCCCTTCATGCCGCCCAGCTTCTTCATCTGGTTCAGCTGGGACTTCAGGTCGTTCATGTCGAACTGACCCTTTTTCATTTTGGCGGCGATCTTCTCCGCCTCTTCCTTGTCCAGCGTCTCGGTCGCCTTCTCGACCAGCGACACGACATCGCCCATGTCCAGAATGCGGCTGGCGACGCGCGCGGGATGGAAGGGCTCCAGCGCGTCCAGCTTTTCGCCGGCGCCCAGGAACTTGATCGGCGCGCCGGTAACGGCGCGCATGGACAGCGCCGCACCACCGCGGCCATCGCCGTCCACGCGGGTCAGGATGATGCCGGTGACCGCCAAGCGGTCGTTGAAGGACTTGGCGATGTTCACCGCGTCCTGGCCGGTCAGCGAGTCCGCCACCAGCAGCACTTCATGCGGGTTCGCCAGCGCCTTGACGGCGGCGACTTCGGCCATCAGCTGGTCGTCCACATGC
>CANBZE010000058.1 GCA_947373775.1 Alphaproteobacteria bacterium | reverse complement strand
AAAGACCGATTCACCCTGGGGCAAGCATGGCCCCTTGATGGACGTCGCCACCGGCGACATAGATCATGAGACCGACAATCTGACCCAGTTTCTGCAAAGCATCAGGATTTGACCATGAGTGATTTGAGCATCGCCATCGAAGCGGCCTGGGGCAAGCGCGAGAGTCTGAACGTGTCGTCCAGGGGCGCGGAACGCGATGCCGTGGAAGCGGCGTTGGACGCGCTGGACAATGGCAATTTGCGCGTCGCTGAGAAGATCGGCGGCGAATGGAAAGTGCATGAATGGCTGAAGAAAGCCGTGCTGTTGTCCTTCCGCCTGAACGACATGAAGCTGATTTCCGGCGCGCCGGGTGAAGCGGTGTGGTGGGACAAGGTGGATTCCAAATTCGTCGGGTGGACGGAAGAAAAATTCCGCGCCGCCGGCTTCCGCGCCGTGCCCGGCGCCATCGTGCGCCGCAGCGCTTTCATCGCCAAGGGCGCGGTGCTGCTGCCGTCCTTCGTCAATGTCGGCGCCCGCGTCGGCGAAGGCACCATGATCGACACCTGGGCCACGGTGGGAAGCTGCGCCCAGGTCGGCGCCAATTGCCATATCTCGGGCGGCGCCGGTCTTGGCGGCGTGCTGGAGCCGCTGCAGGCCGCCCCCACCATCATCGAGGACAATTGCTTCATCGGCGCCCGCGCCGAGGTGGCCGAAGGCGTGATCGTGGGCGAAGGCAGCGTGCTCAGCATGGGCGTCTACCTGTCGGGGTCCACCAAGATCGTGGACCGCGCCACGGGCGAAATTCATCTGGGCAAGGTGCCGCCCTATTCGGTGGTGGTGTCCGGTTCGATGCTGTCCGGCAACGGACCCAATCTCTACTGCGCCGTGATCGTCAAGAAGGTGGACGAGAAGACCCGCGCCAAGACCTCGATCAACGAATTGCTGCGTGATTGATGCCCACTTCCGGTCATAACGTGGAAATTGACGCATTGGCGCTGGCCCAGGCCCTGATCCGCCGCCCTTCGGTGACGCCCAGGGATGCGGGCGCGCTCGACGTTCTGGAAGCGGTGCTGAAGGATATCGGCTTCACCACCCACCGCCTGCCGTTCGGCGATATCGACAATCTCTATGCCCGGCTGGGCGATGAGAGCCCCCATTTCTGTTTCGCCGGCCATACCGATGTGGTGCCGGTGGGTGAGGGGTGGAACGCCGATCCCTTCGCCGCCGAGGTGAAGGACGGCCTGCTCTATGGCCGGGGCGCCGCCGACATGAAGTCGGCCATCGCCGCTTTTGTCGCTGCGGCTGCGCGCGTCGGTACGCCAAAAGGCTCGATCAGCCTGCTCATCACCGGCGACGAAGAAGGCGTGGCGGTCAACGGCACCGTCAAACTGCTGGAATGGTTGAAGGCGCGCGACGAGAAGATCGATCATTGCGTGGTGGGCGAACCGACATCGGTGGGCCAGGCCGGCGATACATTAAAGATCGGCCGCCGCGGCTCGATCAATTTCAAGGTCACTGTCACCGGTGTGCAGGGCCATGTCGGCTATCCGCAAAAGGCCAAGAACCCCATTCCGGTGCTGGCGGAGCTGGTGACACAGCTTGCCGGCCACAAGCTGGACAAGGGCAACGAGCATTTCGATCCTTCGACCCTAGCCTTCACGTCCATGGACGTCGGCAACGACACCACCAATGTGATCCCGGGCGAAGCGCGGGCGGCCTTCAACATCCGCTTCAACGACAAGCATACGCCCGACAGCCTGATCAACTGGGTGCAGGACCGCAGCCAACGCATCGCCCAGGAATCGGGCTGCGCCATCACGGTGACGTCGCAAACCAGCGGCGTGTCGTTCCTGACCACGCCGGGCAAGTTCACCCAGCTGGTCAGCGACACGGTGTCGTCGGTCACCGGCCAGTCGCCGTTTTTCTCCACCAGCGGCGGCACGTCGGACGCGCGCTTCATCAAGGATATCTGCCCGGTGGTGGAACTGGGCCTGGCGGGCGGCACCATGCACAAGGCCGATGAATGCGTGCCGGTGGCCGAGATCGCCGCACTGACCAATATCTACGAAGCGCTGCTCAAGGCCTATTTCGCCAAGCCGCCGCTTTAACCGCGCCTCGCTTTGTCGATGGCCGCCACGTCGATCTTCTGCATGGTCATCATGGCTTCGAAGGCGCGCTTGGCTTCATCGCCACCGGCCGCCATCGCCTCGGTCAAGGTCCGCGGCGTGATCTGCCAGGAGATGCCCCACTTGTCCTTGCACCAGCCGCAATCGCTTTCCTTGCCGCCATTGCCGACAATGGCATTCCAGTAGCGGTCGGTTTCTTCCTGATTGTCCGTGGCGATCTGGAAGGAGAAAGCCTCGCTGTGCTTGAACATGGGCCCGCCATTCAGACCGATGCAGGGAATGCCGGCGACGGTGAAGTCGACCACCAGCGCATCGCCCGCCTTGCCCGAGGGGAAGTCGCTGGGCGCGCGGTGAACGGTACCTACGCTGCTGCCCGGAAATGTCTTGGCATAAAAGTTGGCCGCCGCCTCGGCGTCCTTGTCGTACCAGATGCAGATTGTGTTCTTGGCAATCGCCATGGGGTGTCCTTTCGCTACATTCGGGACTTAGCGGCTCATGCTCAGTGCCAAATCCGTCTAAAAGACGGCCGACGACCTGCCGATCCGACACGGACATAATCTTTTTTGCGGTTCCGCCATGCCGGCTGACAGCCAGTCAATTGCCCGGATAATCCACCCGCACAAGATATAGCCCGTCCGGCGGCGAAACAGGTCCACAGGCGCTGCGGTCGCACGCCTCCAGCGCGGCTTTCAGGTCTTTGGGCTGCCACTTGCCCTCGCCCACCAGTTTCAGGGAACCGGCGAAGGAGCGGATCTGGTGATGCAGGAAGGACCGTGCCGAGGCTTCGATATGGATTTCATCCGCGCGGTGGCTGACGTCCAGGCGATCCAACGTCTTGACCGGCGACTGCGCCTGGCATTCGGCAGCGCGGAAGGTGGTGAAGTCATGCTGCCCGACAAGATATTGTGCCGCCGCCTGCATGGCATGAGAATCCAGCCGGTGCGAGACATGCCATACCCGCCCCTCTTCCAGCGCCGGCGGACTGCGGCGGTTCAAGATGCGGAACAGGTAATGCCGCGATGTGGCGGAGAAGCGGGCGTGAAATTCACTGTCGACGGCTTGCGCATCCAGCACGACGATTGGCGCGGGCCGCAGATAATAATTCAGCGCATCGCGCACCTTGCCGGCCTCGAAACTCTTTTCCAGATCGAAATGCGCCACCTGCCCCAGAGCATGCACCCCGGCATCGGTGCGGCCGGCGCCGGTTACCGTCACGCGTTCAGCGGACAGTTTCTCGACGGCGTCTTCCAGCGCGCCTTGCACCGAGGCGCCTTCGGCCTGGCGCTGCCAGCCGACAAAGGGCCCGCCGTCATATTCGATGGTGAGCCGATAGCGCGGCATCAGGTCAGCTGCGTGCCGCGCGGCACGGCAAAGCCTTTGAGCAGAGCATCGGCATCCATCGCCTTGCCGCCGGCGCGCTGCACTTTGCGCAAACGTACCGCGCCATCGCCGCATGCCACGGTCAGTGCGTCATCCAGGGTAATGCCGGGACGGCCATTGCCGGTGGCGGGTTCGGCGTAAAGCACCTTCAGGCGTTCGCCATTCACGTCTGTCCAGGCGCCGGGAAACGGCGACAGGCCGAGGACATGGCAATCCACCTCATGCGCGCTTCTGGTCCAGTCGATGCGCGCTTCTTCTTTCAAGATTTTCCTGGCATAGGTCACGCCGCCTTCCGCTTGCGGCTGCGGTATCACAGCGCCGCGCTCCAGCGCACCCAGCGCCCGCACCATTAAATCCGCGCCCAGACGCGACAGTTCGCTGGTCAGCTCGCCGCTGGTCTTGCGCCCGATGGGCGTACGTTCGGCCATCAGCACCGGGCCGGTATCCAGCCCCTCTTCCATCTGCATCACCATGACACCGGTTTCGGCGTCGCCCGCCATCACCGAACGCTGGATGGGGGCGGCGCCGCGCCAGCGCGGCAGTAGCGAGCCATGCAAATTGAAACAGCCCAGCTTGGGCGCATCCAGAATCGCCTTGGGCAGCAGCAGCCCATAGGCCACGACAATGGCGGCGTCGATATTCAGTGCGGCAAAAGCCGCCTGTTCCTCGGCATCCTTCAACGATAACGGCGTGCGCACCGGCAGCTTGGCGGATTCGGCAAATTTGTGAACCGGTCCCGGCTCCAGCGCCATGCCGCGGCCCTTGGGACGGGGCGGCTGGGAGTAGACGCAGGCGATGTCATGGCCCTGGGCGATCAGTTCGGCAAGCGTGGGCACCGCGAAATCCGGCGTGCCCATGAATGCCAGGCGCAGGGTCACGCCGTTTCTTTCAGCTTCTTGTGCTTGGTGAGCTTGCGGACCGCCATGCTCTTCTTCAGGCGCGACAGGTGATCGATGAACAGCACGCCGTTCAGGTGATCCATCTCATGCTGCAGGCAGGTGGCAAGCATCCCATCGGCTTCCAGGGTCTGCTTCTTGCCGTCGCGGTCCAGATACTCCGCCTTGATGCGGGCGGGGCGTTCGACATCGTCCCAGATCTCCGGCACCGACAGGCAGCCTTCCTCGAACACCGCCGTCTCGTCCGACGCCCAGGTGATCTTGGGGTTGATATAGGCGACCGGATTCTTCTTGCCGTCCTTCTGGTCCAAATCGATCACCAGCACGCGCTTGGCAATCCCGATCTGGATGGCGGCCAGGCCGATTCCGTCGGCGGCGTACATGCTCTCGGCCATGTCGTCGACCAGGGTGCGAATCTCGTCGGTCACGGCATCCACATCGGTGGACACCGCTTGGAGACGCGGATCAGGGGCGGTTAAGATGGATCGCACGGTCATGGGCTGGAAATAGGCGCACCGCCGAAGGCGGTCAAGAAGCAAAATGGGGCTTTTGGGTCAAGGATTCATGGAATTAGCGTTGATTATACTGGCGGTTGCCGTGGTGGCGGGCGCCGCGATCCTGGCCTTTGCCCGGCCCCGCCGGGCGGAAACGGCCTTGGCCGATCCGCGGCTGGATACGCTCTTGGCCAAGCAGGGCGAGATCGGTGGCCAGTTCACCCAGACGGTAGCGGCTCAGGAAGCGCTGACGCGCCTGTTGGGGGAGCGGCTGGAAGCTTTGGAAAAGCGAATGGGCGATAGCCTAAAGGACAGTGCGGAAAAGACCGGGCAGACGCTGGGTGGCATTGCGGAACGGCTCACCGTGATCGATCAGGCACAGGCCAACATCAACGCATTGTCGGGCCACGTCATAAGCCTACAGCAAATATTTTCCGACAAGCAGCAGCGCGGCGCATTTGCGCAAGACATTATGGAAAGCATTGTCTCCGATCACATGGCACCGGATCAGTATGATTTCCAAGTCAAATTATCCAATAGTAAGATTGTGGATTGCGCCATCCGCATTCCCAACGTCGAAGCGCGCATCGTGGTGGATTCCAAGTTTCCCCATGAAGGATTCGAAGCGTTGCGCGTTGCAGAAAGCGACGATTTGCGAAAGATGGCCAAGGTGCAAATCCGGACTGACATACAAAAGCATGTAAGGGATATTTCGGAAAAATACCTCATTCATGGCGAAACTCAGAGCCCCGCCATTATGTTCGTACCCTCAGACGCAATGTATGCGGAATTGCATGCCAACTTTCCTGAGACCTTAAAAAGGGCGCGCCAAGAACAGGTAGTTGTGGCCAGTCCGCACATCTTCATGCTGGTTGTCACAACGCTTCTGAGCCTTATGAGAGACGCAAAAATGCGTGAGCAGGCGCAAGAAATTCAACGCGAGGTGGGATTGTTACTTAAGGACGTGCGCCTGTTGGCCGAGCGCGTCAATGAACTGCGTATCCACTTCGAGCGCACCTCAAAGGATATCGGTGAGATTGAAAAGCCGATGGGACGAATTATCGGCCGAGCCGAACGGATCGATAAGGTCGAACTGGCCCCGCCCGAAGGCACAAAAAGCCTGACTTAGAGTGCCCGGCGCGCCTTGAAGGCCGCCGACAGCGTGCCTTCGTCCAGATAGTCGAGCTCGCCGCCCACCGGCACGCCATGCGCCAGGCGGGTGACTTTCATGTCGCCCAGCAGGTCCATCAGGTAATGCGCCGTGGTCTGGCCTTCAACCGTGGCGTTCATCGCCAGGATCACTTCTTCGACATTATGCTTCACGCGTTCGAGGAGGCCGCCGACATTCAGCCGGTCCGGCGTGACGCCATCCAGCGCCGACAGCGCACCGCCCAGCACATGATAACGGCCACGGAACACACTAGCCCGCTCCAGCGCCCACAGGTCGGCGACATCTTCCACCACGCAAAGGATGTGCGGATCGCGGCGGCTGTCGCTGCAAATGGCACACGGGCTCTGGGTATCGAGATTGCCGCACACCGCGCATGTCAGAATGGCGTCCGCGGCTTCGCGCAGACTGGCGGCCAGTGGCTCCAGCAAGGTGTCGCGCTTCTTCAGCAAGGCCAGCGCCGCGCGCCGGGCCGAGCGCGGCCCCAGCCCGGGCAATTTGGACAGCAGCTGGATCAGCCGCTCGATCTCCGAACCAATCGCCGCCATCAGGAGTCGGAATCGCTTTCCGGCATGGCAGGGGCGATGTCCTCGCTCGCCACGTCGCGCACCGCGACGATTTCGGCGCCGGGGAAACGGTCCAGCACGGCGCGCACCATCGGTTCCTGCGCCACCGCTTCAAAGCGCGCCGTCTTGGCTGATTGCTTCTGCTCCGCCAAGGTGGGCGCGCCGCCCTGGCTGGCGATGGACACCGCCCAGCGTTCGCCGGTCCAGTCGCGCAATTTCTGCTGCAGATCGCCCGCCAAGGTGCGCGGCGCGCGGGCATGGGGGCGAAACTCGATCCGTCCCGGCTCCAGATGCACAAGGTGGACGTAATTCTCCAGAGCCACGCGCAGGATCGGGGCGTTGTGCGTGGCCGCCAGGGCGACCATGTCTTCGAGATTGCGGATGGAGGCGCTGGGTGCGCCTTCGGGCTGCGGCTGCGGCGCGCGCATCGCGCTGCCGGACGCCACCGGCGCGCGGGACGGCGATGACGGCGCAGGCGCACCGCCGCGCGGCGCAGGCACCGCCCCGCCGTCGAGCAAATCCTTCACCAGCTTGTCGGTGGGCGGCAGTTCGGCGGCATAGGACAAGCGGATCAGCGCCATCTCGCAGGCCGAGATGGGGCGCGTGGCGTCGCGCACTTCAAACAGGCCCTTGAGCAGGATTTGCCAGGCGCGCGTCAACGCCGCGACGGAAAGCTTGGCGGCCAGCTCAGCGGCGCGCTTGGCTTCGCCCGAACCACCGTCGAAGAAGCCTTGCGCGCTAGGGGCTACCTTCAGCCGTGTCAGGAAGTGCGTGGTCTCCAGCAAATCCTGCATCACCGCCAGCGGATCGGCGCCGGCGTCGTACAAGCCGCCCAGGTCGGTCAGGGCTTCGGCAATCTTGCCGCCCATCAGCTTTTCAAAAATATCCAGCACCCGGCCGCGATCGGCCAGGCCCAGCATCTGGCGCACCGTGTCGGCGGTGATCATGTCGCCTTCACCGTGCGCGATGGCCTGATCGAGCAGCGACAGGGAATCGCGCGCCGAACCTTCCGCGGCACGCGCAATCAGCGCCAGCGCGCCTTCCTCAATCTTGACCTTTTCCTTTTCGGCCAGGGTCGCCAGATAGGCGGCGAGTTCGGCGCTGTCGATGCGGCGCAGATCGAAACGCTGGCAGCGCGACAGCACCGTCACCGGGACCTTGCGAATTTCGGTGGTGGCGAAGACGAACTTCACATGCGGCGGCGGCTCTTCCAGTGTCTTGAGCAGGCCGTTGAAGGCCTGCTTGGACAGCATGTGCACTTCGTCGATGATATAGACCTTGTAGCGCGCCGCGACCGGGGCATAGCGCACCCCCTCGATGATCTCGCGAATGTCGTCGATGCCGGTGCGCGACGCGGCGTCCATTTCCTGAACGTCCACATTGCGCGATTCGGAAATCGAAACGCAGGGCTCGCACACCCCGCAAGGCTGGATGGTGGGCTGGGTGTTCTTGCCGTCGGCGCCGATGCAGTTCAGGGCGCGGGCGATGATACGCGCGGTGGTGGTTTTTCCCACCCCGCGCACGCCGGTCAGCATGAAGGCATGGGCGATGCGGCCGGTGGCAAAGGCGTTGGACAGGGTGCGCACCAGCGCTTCCTGCCCGATCAGGCCGGTGAAATCGGTGGGGCGGTATTTGCGCGCCAATACGCGGTAGGGCTGGGCGGGCGCCGGGGTTTTTGCCATGGCGGGACTATAGCAAGCGCTTCTCATAACGGGGCGGTTTTTGCGCGCAAAATCTGGGGAAAGTCCCCTGGCCGCTCGCCCAAGCTCGCGGCGTTCGCCCCCATGTCCACTGGACATGCTCACGCCTGGCGGCGCCGAGGTCTAACGGTGGAAGCCGGC
>CANBZE010000057.1 GCA_947373775.1 Alphaproteobacteria bacterium | reverse complement strand
AAGGTACAGGTTCTATGAGCGTTGAAATCACCCTGAATGGCGAGACAAAGCGGCTGGACGCGCCAACCAGCGTGCGTGGGTTGCTGGAAGGCCTGGGGCTGGACCCCGCCAAGATCGCAGTCGAGCGCAATCTGGAGATCGTGCCGCGTTCGACCTATGCGGACGTCGCGGTCGCCAATGGCGACAGACTGGAGATCGTGCATTTCATCGGCGGCGGCAATGCGCCAGTCGAAGTGCCGCGCGAGGACAAGCCGCTGGTGATCGCCGGCAAGACCTTCAAGTCGCGGCTGATCATCGGCACCGGCAAGTACAAGGACTACGCGATGAACGCCGCGGCGCTGGAGGCGTCCGGCGCGGAGATCGTCACCGTGGCGGTGCGCCGCGTGAACCTGACCGACAACAGCCAGCCCATGCTGGTGGATTTCATCGATCCCAAGAAGGTCACCTACCTGCCCAACACCGCGGGCTGCTTCACCGGCGAGGACGCCGTGCGCACTCTGCGGCTGGCGCGTGAGGCCGGCGGCTGGACCCTGGTCAAGCTGGAAGTGCTGGGCGAAAAGAAACTGCTCTATCCCGACATGATCGAAACCCTGCGGGCCACCGAGATGCTGGCCAAGGATGGTTTCCAGGTGATGGTCTATTGCAGCGACGATCCCTTGATGGCCAAGCGGCTGGAAGATGTCGGCGCGGTGGCGATCATGCCGCTGGCCGCGCCTATCGGCTCGGGCATGGGCATGCAGGCGACCGTGAACATCCGCATGATCATAGAGGACGCCAAGGTGCCGATCGTGGTGGATGCCGGTATCGGAACCGCGTCCGATGCGGCGGTGGCGATGGAGTTGGGCTGCGATGCGGTGCTGACCAACACGGCCATCGCCCATGCGCGCGATCCGGTGAAGATGGCAGGCGCCATGAAGCTGGCGGTGCAGGCCGGCCGCATGGCCTGGCTGGCTGGGCGCATGCCCAAGAAGGCTTATGCTGATCCCTCCAGCCCACTCTCCGGCCTGATTTGAGCTTGGTTCAACTCTTCACCTATATCGGCGTCGCGGTTTTCGCGGCCTCAGGCGCGCTGGCCGCGGTGCGGCGGTCGCTCGATCCCATCGGCGTGCTGGTGCTGGCCATCGTCACCGCCACCGGCGGCGGCACCCTGCGCGACGTGTTGATGGACCGTCATCCGATCTTCTGGATCTCCTCGCCCTGGTTCATCGGTGTTTCGGCTTTGGCGGCTCTGGTGACCTGGCTGTGGGTGCGCAAGTTTCCGCCGCCCGACAAGGCCTTGCAGTATGCCGATGCCCTGGGCTTGGCGTTCTTCAGTATCGCCGGCGCCCGCATTGCCGAGTCTGGCGGCTTGGCGCCGTTCGCCGCCACTATCATGGGCGCGATCACCGGCTGCGCGGGCGGGCTGATCCGCGACGTGCTGGTCGCCGAAATCCCGCTGGTGTTCCGCCAGTCCGAATTATACGTGACCTGCTGCGTCGCCGGTGTGGCGCTTTATTTCTGCCTGGGCGCGCTGGGCGTCTCCACGGAAATTGCGAGCGTCGCGGGCATGGCGGCGATTGCGCTGATCCGGATCGCCGCCATCCACTGGACCATCACCTTGCCCGTCGTGCGGATGCCGCAGCGCTAGCTCTTCATCTCGCTGGCCAGCGTTTCTTCGTCCAGCGCGCCGGGATGGAATTTCCCGTTCAGGACAAAGGTGGGCGTGCCGTCCACGCCGACCTTGTGCGCCAGGGCGATGGATGACTGCAGTGATTTCTCGATGGCCGGATCGGCCATGTCGGTCTTGAGCTTGCCCAGGTCCATGCCGGCCTTCTGCGCCTCCACAAAAATCACCGGCTCTGTGATGGCGTCTTCCTGAGCCAGCAATGCGAAGTGGAAATCCATGTAATGGGCGGGCTGGCGCCTTGCCGCCAGTGAGGCGCGCGCCGCCAACATGGCGCTTTCACCATGCAGCTGCTTGATGGGGAATTCGATGAAGGAGAAGCGCGTGTCGTTCTTGTGCGCCTCATAATACTTCTTCACCGCCGGCAGCGAGGCGCGGCAGTAGGGGCAGTCGTAATCGTAAAACTCCACCATCGTCGCCTTGGCGTCGACGGGGCCAGTGACAAAGGCGATGGCCGGATCGAAGAAGGCGGCGTGCCCGATCTTCCTGATGGCTTCGTCCTGCGCCATCTTCTGCTTCTTGTCGTCCATAATCTGGGCCTGGCCCATCATGGCCGGCGCCAGCTCGGGATGCGTCATCAGATAGGTCTGCATCTGCCGGTCATTGATCGGCATCATGCCGTTCTGCGCCAGGGTCAGGATGATGGCGACGGCCAGCGCCGCGCCGCCGATGGCGCCTGCCAGGGTAATCACGAAAACACGCATGTTCATCAGCCCCGTTGCTGCGCCGCCAGGGGAGCGGCGGCGCCCAGAATATCGTTGGCGCGCTGCCAGTCCGAGGTGCCCTGGGGCAGCTTGCCCCGGGCGCGGGTGGCAAACACCATCGCCTTGCGCATGTCGCCAACATTGTACCACAGCTCGGCGGTGGAGAGATTCGCCATCGGCTCGTTGTTCAGCATGCTGTAGGCCTGGGCCGTCTGGTACCAGGTCCAGGCATCGTCATCTTCCACCAGGCTAGCAGCCTTGAGGTTCTGGAGCGCTGGGGCGGCTTGCGAAACGTCTTGGGTGGCGAGCTGTGCAGTGGCCAGCGCCAAGCGAAGCTGCGGCGCGCGGGGACGCAGGTTCACCGACTTCTGGTAATCGGCAATCGCCAGCGCCGGCTTGGCGAGGCTCATATAGAGCTGGCCGCGCACTTCGTAGAAATAGGGATTGTTCGGTTCTTCGGCGATCAGGCTGTTGGCGGCCGCCATCGCCTTGGTGAAATTGGGCTGGCGCATATAGAGCATGGTGTGGGCGTAACGCGCCGGTTCGCTCTGGTCGCTTTCGGGATAGCGGATCAGCGCATCCTTCACCGGCAGCACATAACCCGCCAGCTTGGCCACCATCATCTGCCAGGTGTGCATCACTTCCGGGGAATCCTGCACTTCGCGATAGGGGGAGGCTTCCACCATGTCGTTCAGGTCGAAGACGCGGTCCTGGCCGGCGGGATGATCGACGGCGAACTTGTCCAGCTTGTAGGCGCTCATCGCCTCTTCATTCGCGAAGCGCTGGAAGGTCTGGTACATGCCCATCGGCGACTGGTGCGTGGCCAGCAGCAGCTTGGCGGCGATCTGGTCGGCGGTGGATTCCTGCACCCGGGTGAAGGCGGCCATCTGCGCCATGGCATAGGACTGGCCGATGCCCATGATCGCCATGCCCACTTCGCCCGCGCCCGCGATCATCGCGCCCAGACCCACCACCATCGAGAGCAGCATGGGGATCATGGCCTTCTTCATGCCATAGGAGCCGCGCGACAGATGGCCTGCCGAAATATGGCCGGTCTCATGCGCCATCACGCCGATCAGCTCGTTGGGCCGTTTCAGCCAGAGCAGGATGCCGGAAAAGATGAAGATATTCTCGCCGCCATCGCCATAGGAGGCGAAGGCGTTGATCTCGTTCATGTTGACCAGCCAGACCTTGGGAATGGGATCAAGGCCGGCGGCGCGCGCCAGCGGCGCCTCATAGCTGCGCAGCGCTTCCTCGGTCTCGGTGTCGCGCAGCAGGCTGATTCCCTGCGCCTGCGCCGGCAAGCCATAGGCCAGCAGGGCGGCGGTGAAACCGGCGGCGAAAGTGAGTTTGCGCCATACAGAATTGGAGGCGGAATTGGGCGATTTCAGCGACAAGCCTGTACTCCTGATGCCCCGCCCAAACCCCGCCAGAACCTAGGGGGAGGGCCCTTGTAGGTCAAACGGTGGCGGTCCGGCGCGGGCTGGGGCATAAGAGGTTTCTCAAGGCCCCTCCAAGGATTACGCCCCTTTCATGCTGTCCAAACGGTTTCTCGCCCTCGCTGTCATGCCTGCCCTGATGCTGGGCGGCTGCCAGACCTTCGAATCCCTCGGCGACCATACCGCTTCGGCCTTGGGCTTGGGCGAAGACGCGCCCCAGACCTATACCGCCAGCGAAGTCAGCCTGGCCCAGCGCGGCGGCGTCGCGGTGGCGGATGAACCCCTGGCGGCGCGCACCGGCGCCGGCGCGCTGACATCGGGCGGCAGCGCGGTGGATGCGGTGACCACCATGTTCTTCACCATGGCTGCGACCTATCCGGTGGCGGCGGGACTTGGCGGCGGCGGCATCTGCCTGGTGCGCGACGCATCCGGCCAGGTCACCGAATTCGATTTCCTTACCAAGGCGCCCCGCGGCGCGGGCGCCTACGCCTTGCCCGGCGCGGTGAAAGGCTTTGCCGAGATGCACCGCCTGTATGGCGCATTGCCGTGGCAGCGGGTGGTGGGACCAGGGGAGGCCTATGCCGCCACCGGCTTTCCGGTGTCTCAGGCGCTGGCGGTGCGGCTGGCCGCGGCGCAGAGCGTTGTGCGGCTGGATGCGGCATTGTCGGCGGAATTCCTGGACGAGACCGGCGCGGTGCGCGCCGCGGGCACCGAGACCAAGAATATCCCGCTGGGCGTGACCCTGGGTGCGATCCGCCAGGGCGGCTCCGACGGTTTCTACAAGGGCGATGTGGCGGCGCGCATCGTGGCCTATTCCACGGCGCAGGGCGGCGGCATCAGCCAAGCCGAACTGGCCGTCACCACCGCGCAGCAAGGCCCGGCGCGCCAGCGGCCCATGGGCGGGATCATCGCTTATATGCCCGGCACACGCACCGGCGCGGGCGCCTTCTCAGCTTCGATGACGGACAATCTTTCGCGCACGCGCAATCCGCAAGCGGCGGTGACCCAGACCCTGGCGGCGTTCGGGGTCAGCGCCCTGCCGCATGACATGGGTTCCACCGGCTTTGCCGCGGTGGACATCAATGGCGGCGCCGCGTCCTGCGCCGTCACCATGAACGGGCCGTTCGGTTCGGCCCGCACGGCGACGGGCACCGGCGTGGTGCTGGGCCTGACACCTTCCACCCAGGCCGGCCTGGCATCGGCCTTCCTGACGCCGGTGATCGCCGCGTCGGGCGGGCAGGTGGTGATGGCCGGCGCGGGCGCAGGCGGCCCTGCCGGCACGGCGGCGGCGATCGGTGCGCTGCTGTCGGGCGCGGGCGGGCGCACCCTGGGCAAGCGCGGCGACCTGCGCGGCACCGGCACGGCGCCCTATGACACCGTGAACATGATTTCCTGTGACGAGACGTCCTGCGTGGCGCTCAGCGACCCGGGCGCACATGGCGCGGCCGCGGCGGCCGAAGTGGCAGCCACCCAATGATCGTGCATGGCGCCTGTCACTGTGGCGCCATTGCCTATGAGGCCGAAGTCGATCCCGCGCGTGCGGTGATCTGCCATTGCATCGACTGCCAGACGCTTTCGGGCGCGGCGTTCCGCGCTTCGGTCCCGGCGCGGGTGGAAGATTTCCGCCTGCTGAAGGGGGCGCCCAGGACCTATGTGAAAACCGCCGAAAGCGGCAATCGCCGCATCCAGGCTTTTTGCGGGGATTGTGGCTCGCCCTTCTATTCTGCCGACGCGGAGGGCGCCAAGACCTACAATCTGCGCATCGGCGTGATGGCGGAGCGTGCGGCGCTGCCGCCCCAGCGTGAAATCTGGTGCGAGTCCGCACTGCCCTGGTCGAGGGACGTGCTGCCGCTGCCGAAGGCTGATAAGCAATAAAAAAGGCCGCGAACATCGCGGCCTTTTTCTTATTCAAAATTTCTGCGGGTTACTCGCCGCCGAAAGCCTTCTGCCACCAACCCTTTTTCGACGGCTTGTCATCGGTCGGCGTGGTGTCGGGAATGTCATCCTTCAGCGACCAGACGGGCGTGGAGGGCGCACCCGGTGCATGCCGCGCATCGGTGGGCGTGGTGTCGATCTCGTCCGGAACGGCGCCGAAACGGTCCACCGGCTCGGCGGCCTGGGTGCCATTTTCGCCCTGGGGACGATCGGCGCGGTCGCGGCCGCCACGGCGGCCACGGCGGCGGCGGCGCTTGCGGCGCGGTTGGCCATTCTCGTCCAGCGGTGCGCCGGGCTGGGCCGGTTCGAACTCGCTGTCATCTGCTGAAGCAGCGGCGTCCACGGACGCCAAGACTTGGCCTTCGGGTGCCGGCGGTGCGCTGCCGGTATCGGCGCCGATGGGACGTTGGCTGCCATCGCGGTCGCGGTTGCGGCCACGGCCGCCGCGGCGGCGGCGCTTGCGGCCACCATCGCGGTCGCCCCGATCACCACCACCCCGTTCGCCGCGCTCACCCGAAGCGGCGGGGCGTTCCTCGCCGTCATCCTCCTCGGAGTCTTCGCGGACGCTCACGGTGTCCGGCAATTCCTCTTCCTCGTCGACCTCTTCCACATAGTCCGGCTCGGGCTCGGTGGAGGGCACGAAGCCCGCCTCGATGCTCACCGCCGAATTGCGCGGACGCTCGCCCGGATCGCGGCTCTTGGTGCGTTCCAGCTCGAAGGAACCGGCCGACAGGCCGTCCTTCGGGACAAAGGAGATGTCCATGCCGTGCTCGGTCTCGATGCGCGACAGTTCATGGCGCTTCTGGTTCAGGATGTAGATCGCCACATCGTTGGCGATCTTGACCGTGACTGCGGCGGCGCGGTTCTTCTCGGCTTCTTCCTCGATGCCGCGGAGCACGCGCAGGGCGGTGGATTCCACCGAGCGCACGATACCCTGGCCGTCGCAATGGGGGCAGGGAACGGTCGATCCGGCAAGCACACCGGCGCGCAGGCGCTGGCGCGACATTTCCAAAAGGCCGAACTGCGATATCTTGCCGATCTGCACCCGGGCGCGGTCGTTCTTCACCGCATCGCGCAACCGCTTCTCGACTTCGCGGTCGTTGCGGCCTTCTTCCATGTCGATGAAGTCGATGACGATCAGGCCCGCCAGGTCCCGCAGGCGCAGCTGGCGGCCGACTTCGGACGCCGCTTCCAGGTTGGTCTTGCGCGCGGTTTCCTCGATGGAATGTTCGCGGGTGGCGCGGCCGGAGTTCACGTCCACCGAGACCAGCGCCTCGGTCTGGTTGATGACGATATAGCCGCCCGACTTCAGGGTGACGGTGGGCGAGAACATCGAGTCCAGCTGGGATTCGATGTGCATGCGCTGGAACAGCGGCACCGTGTCCTTGTAGTGATGGACGAACTTGGCATGCGTGGGCATCAGCATGCGCATGAAGTCCTTGGCGTTGCGGAAGCCTTGTTCGCCTTCCACGACCACGTCCTGCACATCCTTGTTGTAGAGGTCGCGGATGA
Organism: Alphaproteobacteria bacterium; assembly: GCA_947373775.1. Next base: position 1,300 of record CANBZE010000057.1, on the reverse strand, counting down.
CGCGCTTGATCAGGTCGCCTTCCTCATAGACGCAAGCCGGCGCGTTGGAGGACAGGGTCTTTTCGCGGATCGTGTCCCACAGGCGCAGCAGATAGTCATAGTCGCGGCGGATTTCGATCCGGCTGCGGCTCTCGCCGGCGGTGCGGATGATCAGGCCCATGCCCTCGGGCAGCTCCAGCCCCTGGGCGGCGCTCTTGAGGCGCTTGCGGTCGGCGGCGTTGGTGATCTTGCGGGAAATGCCGCCACCGCGCGGAGTGTTGGGCATCAGCACGCAGTAGCGGCCGGCCAGCGAAAGATAGGTGGTCAGCGCGGCGCCCTTGTTGCCGCGTTCTTCCTTCACGACTTGTACCAGGATGATCTGGCGGCGCTTGATGACTTCCTGAATCTTGTAATGCTTCTTGCGCACCCAGCGCTGCGTCGGCTTCTGGGCGGCAAGCGCCTGGGCTTCGGGAGACTGGTCCTCGCCGCTCTCGGCGAGGGTGGCGCCTTCGTTGCTTTCATCGGCGATCGCCGCGGTTTCGTCGAAATGCTCGCCCTCTTGTCCATCTTGGCCGGAAATCGGCTGAATCTCGCCTTCATTTTCTTCCGCGGCTTCCGCGGCGGCGATCTCGCTTTCGTCGGGATAGTCGCTCAGCGCCTGCTCGGCAGCTTCCGGCTTGGTTTCGGCCGGTTCCTCGTCATGGTCATGCTCGACCACCGCGCCGCCATGATTGACGAACACGTCTTCGTGGTCTTCCTCGGCGCTGTCGGAGGCCTCCTCGGCCTCTTCACTCTCCGGGGCGGTGTCCAACGGCACCAGCGGCGCCATTTCGGCGTGTTCCTCGCCGGTGTCGGCCTCGTCCTCGGCTTCGTCTTCTTCCTCGGCGTCCTGGCTTCTGGAGCCGGTGATCTCGAAACTCTCGATATCGTCCTCGGAGCGGCGGCGGGCTTCGGCCTCCTGCTCGGCGATCAGGGCCTGCCGGTCGGCGACGGGGATCTGGTAATAGTCGGGATGGATTTCCGCGAAGGCCAGGAAGCCCTGGCGGTTGCCGCCATATTCGACAAAGGCGGCCTGCAGCGACGGCTCAACGCGCGTCACCTTGGCAAGATAGATGTTTCCCTTGAGCGGCCGCTTGGAAGCGGCCTCGAAGTCAAATTCCTCGACCTTGGAACCGTCGAGAATGACCACCCGCGTTTCTTCCGGGTGGTTGGCGTCGATCATCATGCGCTTGGTCATGGAAGTCTCCTGGGCGCGCACGTCCGGGGCCGGCGGCACGAAGTGCGGCGGGCAGGTCAGGGCGGCGCGATGTGATGGTGGAAA
>CANBZE010000056.1 GCA_947373775.1 Alphaproteobacteria bacterium | reverse complement strand
GATATTTGGTGATCGTGTCACCGTCGGCATCACTGACCTTGAACAGGCTGGAAAGCGCCAAACTCTGGTTCTTTTGCGCCGTGATGGCTGCGGTGGTTACGACGGGTGCGCGGTTGGCGGCGATGCCGACGGTGAAGGGCGACCAGCTCGCCGTATCGGCCGCGCTCCAGTTCACGCCGTCGAAAGCCCGTATCTCCAGCGCATCGCCTGCGCTGCCGGTGACGAAGCTGGTCTGGGCCAGTTGCGCTGCCGTGATCTCGATCACCGTGCCCGCAGCCTGTGCCACGCCGTTCACCACAAAATAGCCGCTGGCCGGATCGGCGGTGGTGTCGCGGATTTGATACTTGGTGATGGCGAGCCCGGCCGGATCGCTGACCGTGAACAGGCTGGACAGCGCCAATGTCTGGTTCTGCCGCGCCGTCACCGCAGCGGTGGTGACCACGGGATTTTGCGGCCCCGTCAGGCTGGTGGTGGTGCCATCCGACCATTTGAGATTTTCGACATCGGTCAGCATGTCGATCCCGTCCGGGGATCCGGCACGCATATCCCAGATCTGGAAGGAATTGGGCGACAGCTTCGTCACCCTGTAATTCGACGCCACGCCGGAATAGAGTGCCGTGTCGCTGCCCGCGCCGCCATTCAGCATGTCGTTGCTGCCACCGCCGATCAGGATATCGTTGCCTGCGCCGCCAACCAGCGTATCGACGCCCTTGTCGCCATAGATCGTATCGTTGCCGTCCTCGCCATAGATCGTCGAGCCGCCGGCCACCGCATGGCCTATGTCGTTGCCCCCGCCCAAATGCAGGTCGCTCCCATAGAGCGCCCAGATTTCGTCATCGCCGGCGGTCGGCTGGCGCACGGCTATGCCGATGTCCTGCAAGATGCCCAAATCCAGCGCGGAGATATGCACATTGGTGCCCGCGTTCAGGGCGGGCGACATCAGGTCTGTGCCGAACGCGCCCGATTCACTGACATGCGACAGGCTTCCGGGCTCAAGCGCGATACCCAGCGGCATCCCGGCAGCGGCTTCGGCATTGGCGCCGGTGAATTTTCCATTCTGCACGAGGGTGTCAAACACGCCGACGCCGGGGAAGGATGCAAAATCACCGGTATCGATGAAGCCCAGCCCATGCCCGATCTCATGCAGGAACACCGACAGGGCGTCGTAACGCCCGGCGGGCACCGCGGCGCTGTCATCGGTCTTGAAGGACAGGAAGTTGCGGATCGAATCCACCGTCAGCCCGATATCGATCTCGGGCGCGGCGCCGTTTATGTCACCGCCGCCACGCAGCTTGATGGCGGTGCCCGTGTCATAGACCGGCTTGCCGTTGAAAGTGGCGCCAGTCGGGGCATAGGCATCGGGACCGCCATCGGCCAGGACATTGCCGCTGAACAGCCGGTTGTCGATAACGATCTTGATGTCGATGGTGACGTTGCTGGGGGTGAGATAATGCGACCAGATCTGGGCCGCCGCATTCATGGTCGCCAGAATGGCCTGCTGCTCAGCCGGGGTCAGCTTTCCCAGGTCCGGCGAATTGGCGGTGTCGAAGGAGACGTTGAACTGCATCGCTCACGCCCCCCGGCATGGCCAAAACCCTTGGCACTTCACTGACATTGGCCCAGCCCCATTCGACGGTGGACGATGTCATCATTTACCAAGCCGGGCCATGGCTTGTTCCCGACAAGGTGAATGCGCCTTTGGTTAATGGGTTTCGATCAACTCGATGGCCTCGTGGCTGGGGCCTTCGACCATCACCGCGCGGATGCTGCCGATGCGGTAGAGCGGTTTCAGGAAGACCACGCCCTCAGCTTTCAGCTTGAGGGTCCAGGCATCCAGGTCGCCGATGCTGAGGCTGACATGATCCATCAGGTGGCCGCTGGTCGGCGCCAGCGGCTTGTCCGTCTGGTTCATGTACCAGTTCATCGCCACATCATCGAAGCTGACGCCGCCGATGGGCGAACGATAGGTGCCCTTCCTGTCCAGCGACGGCCAGGAGGGTTCGGCGCCCCGCGCGACCTTGCAACTGTCTTCGCTGATGGGCGCGGAGCCGCGCCGCGGCGTCGCCAGCAGATGGGTCATGTACCAGGCTTGCGCGCACAGCGGATCGTCCTGCCACATATGCACATGATCGAAGCGCTCGGGTGCATTGCCGGTGAATTCCACGATGGCGCGATCCGGTGCGAAGATATAGCCGTTGCCGCCGATGCGGCGCGGCTCGAGCTTTTGCGCCGCCGCCTCCTCCAGCTGGGCGCGGGTGCGCCCCGGCACGCCGGGCGGATAGGGATAGGTGTCGCTGCTGATGCCGACAAAGTTGCCTGCATCGTCGGCATAGAAAGGCGCCAGCAGTTTCTGGGCGCGGAACGCCTCCAGCGAGGCGCGCGAATCGACAGCGCTCCAGCCGAAATGCCAATAGGCCGTGGTTTCCGGGTCGGCGGGCGGGGGCCTTCGCACCTTCTGGAACACGATCATCACATGACTGGGTGAGACCAGCGCCGGCAACCCCTCCCAAGTGCTGTGCGAGGTGGTGGGAAACTGCTTCACATAAAAGGCGATGGCGGCTTCCGGATCGGTGGAATTGAGCGTCAGGTGGTGGAAATGCGGCGGCGCCGGCTGGGCGGCGGCCGGCAAAAGCATGGCGGCAAGCGCAAGAAAGGCTGCTTTCATCGGTCGGACTATAGGCCGTCCGGGGGTACCGGCGCAGGGACTTTTGGGGTAAAAGAGCCCAACACGGCGTACACAAGCCGTAATCAGGGAACGCCATGATGCTCAAATCGCGTCTGATGGCTTGCGCAGCGTCCATGACGATCATGGCCGGCAGTGTGCCCGCATCCGCGGCGCCCTGGACGCGCGGCTTTGTGGTGGGGGCTTATGAATATGCCTTCCGCTATGGCGGCCGCTCCGATTACAGCCGCGGCGCCGAAGTCGAACCCGGCGTGGACTGCCCGCATGGCAGCACCGTTTTCATGGCCAGTCCCGAACAGACCCACGCCGCCATCGTGCGCCAGAAATGGCGTTCGCGGCAGGAGATCGATTGGGTCACCGCCCCGCCCGGCGTGGACAAGGTCAAGACACCGGGTCTCACCCGCCGCCACATCTGGGCGCGGGCCATGTCCTATCGCGGCTACCAGCGCGGTATCGAGACCTATGTGAATCCCTGGGCCACCGACGATCCCGGCCTGCCGCAAGTGACCAGCCGCATCGGTGACGGGTTGAACCTGGACGGCAAAATCAAGCCAACTGATTTCATCAGTCCTGATGGCGAAAAGGGTGTCGACAACAATCTGTATCGCGCCTGGGGCTGCGATGCGCCCTGGCGGGGCGGCGGCAACGCCACACTCGATTTGCGCGCGAACGACAAGATGCAGGAGGGCCTTTACACCATGGTGGTGCGGGTGTCCGGCAACCAGGACCCGCACGACGACAGCGATGCGGTGCTGGAGATCGGTTTTTCACCCGACACCATCGTCAAGGATGCGCGCGGCGGCGTTGCGGCGGATTATTCCTATCGCATCCTGCAATCGGCGCAGTACACGAAGCTGAAAGCGAAAATCCGCAATGGCGTAGTGGAGACTGAACAGGTCGAACATCTGCACACCCCGCGCATTGCCTGGTTCTATGACCAGACCGGCGACACCAATTTCGCGAACGGCAAGATTCGGCTGAACATGGCGGCCGACGGTCTTTCCGCCACCGGCCTGCTCGCCGGCTATCGCAACTGGCGCGATCTCTATGCCGAGAACACCTTTGCCCAGGATGGCGGCCAGCAAGGCACCCGCGAGCATGAAGATGCGGTGGCACTGTATTACGCCCTGCGCCGCAATGCCGACGGCATGCTGAACCCCAAAACCGGGCGCTATGACGGCATCTCGTCCGCCTATCGCCTCCGTCTGTCATCGGCCTATGTGGTGGATCCGGACAAGCCGATGGATATTCCGCTGCTGGCGCAGGAAGAAGAGCGCAAGGCCGCCTTCGAAGGCATCAAACAGGCGGTGATCAAGGGCGCCGACAGCCGCGTGCCGCAAGACGTGCCGCCCGGCACCACCGAAGCGTCCTACCCCGCGCTGGAGCATGAGATGGATGGTCTTTCCAGCCGGGAATACTTCATCAAGACATTGGACCGGCCACATTATGCGCCGAAACCAAAGCCGAAAAAATCGGACCAACAGGTGCGCAACGACGCGCCCGTGATTGTTGCGCAGGACCCGTAGCGCCAAACAAGGAGGGGGTATCATGACGACACGCCGCAGAAGTTTTCTGGGAGGGGCGGTCGGACTGCCTTCTGCCCTGGCTGCGCTGGTTGGCGGCGGCACCCCCGCCGCCGCGGCGACAAAGCGAGACTTGCTGGCCGAACTGAAAGTCCGGCCCTTCATCAATGCCGCCGGCACCTACACCACCCATTCCGGCTCCCTGATGCGCCCGGAGGTAATGGAGACAATCAACTACGCCTCGCAATATTTTGTCGAGGTGGATGAGCTGCATGACGCCGTGGGCAAGCGCATCGCCGAACTGGTCGGCTCCGAGGCCGCCATGGTGACGGCCGGCGCCGCCTCTGCCCTGACCCTGGGCACGGCAGGGGTGTTGACCGGCGCCGACCGCCAGAAGGTGAACCAGATTCCCGACCTGACGGGCATGAAGAACGAAGTCATCGTTCAGAAAAGCCACCGTTTTCCATATGACCATGCCATCCGCAACACCGGCGTCAAGATGGTGGAGGTAACGACGCGCGCTGAACTGGAAGGCGCCGTCAACGAGAAGACCGCCATGCTGTTCTTCCTGAATTACGCCAACGGCCATGGCGAGATAAAGGACGCCGAGTTCGTGGAGATCGGCAAGAAAGTCAGGATTCCTACCTTCAATGATTGCGCCGCCGATGTGCATCCGGTGGAGAATGTCTCCAAGTGGATCAAGATGGGCTTCGATCTGGTCTGTTTTTCGGGCGGCAAGGGGCTGATGGCGCCGCAATCCTCGGGCCTGCTTCTGGGCCGCGCCGACCTGATCGCAGGCGCCCGCGCCAACAACAGCCCGACCTCAGCCACCATTGGCCGCGGCATGAAGGTCAACAAGGAAGAGATGCTGGGCATCCTGGTCGCCCTGGAATCCTTCCTCAGCCGCGATCACGACAAGGAATGGAAGGAATGGGAGCGCCGCGCCGGCGTGATCGTGGCCGCCGCCACATCTGTTCCCGGCGTAACGGCCGAGATGTATCTGCCCGAAGTGTTCAACCGCTGGCCTCATATCCGGGTGAGCTGGGATGAGGCCAGGACCGGCATCCAGCGCGCCAATGTGGTGCACAAGTTGCGGGCGGGAGAGCCCTCGATCTTCATCCTGCCCACGGAACACGGGCTGGACCTGGGCGTCATCACCCTGCGTCCGGGCGAGGAGCGTATCGTGGCGCGCCGGCTGAAGCAGGAATTGCAGGCGGTATAGAAAATCATACCATTCCCCTATGCTGCGGGAATCCCGGCAGCTGAGGGCCCATTATGTCCAGAGTTCTGAACTCGGTCGTGGAAGCGATCGGCAACACGCCGCTGGTCCGGCTGGACCGGCTGACGGCGCAGGCCGGCGTGACAGGCACCATCCTGGCCAAGCTGGAATATCTCAATCCCGGTTTCTCCAAGAAAGACCGCGCCGCCCAAGGCATCATCGCCGAAGCGATGCGCACCGGCGCGCTGAAGCCAAGGCAGACTGTGGTCGAGCTGACATCGGGCAACACCGGCACCGGGCTTGCCATTCTGTGCGCGATTATGGGCCATCCCTTCGTGGCGGTGATGTCCAAGGGCAATTCCGAGGAACGTGTCCGGATGATCCGGGCGCTGGGGGGCGAAGTGTTGCTGGTGGACCAGTTGCCGGGTTCGCAGCCCGGTCAGGTATCCGGCGGCGACCTGGAACGGGTGGAACAGGCAGCGGCAGAGCTGACGCAGACGCGCGGCGCCTTCCGCGCCGACCAGTTCAAGCGCGACGGCAACTGGCTGTCGCATTATCACGGCACCGGGCCGGAGATATGGGAAGCCGCCGGCGGCAAGCTCGATGCCTTTGTGGATTTCATCGGTACCGGCGGCACCTATGCCGGCGTCACCAGGGCGCTGAAGGAGCACAATCCCGCCATTCGCTGTTATGTGGTGGAGCCCCGAGACGCCGCGGCGGCGGCCGGAGAAAAGGTCACCAATCCAAACCACCCGATCCAGGGTGGCGGCTATGCGATTGCCGACCTGGCTTTCCTGAAAGGCGTACCGGTGGACGGCTATCTGCAAGTGTCGGGCGATGAGGCGCGGGACGCGACACGTGTTGTGGCGCGGACGGAAGGCATTTTCGGCGGCTTTTCCTCAGGCGCCAATGTCGCCGCCGCGCTGCAACTGCTGGCCGGTGAACTGGCGGGCAAGACCGTCGCGGTGGTGATCTGCGATTCCGGCCTGAAGTATCTCTCCACCGATCTGTGGGACGGCTGATTACTGTTTGGCCGTCAGCGCCTGGTTCATCTGGTATTGAATCTCCCGGCGCTGACCGGCGAGGGTGGTGGTGGTCGTGATCTTGTAAAGCCCGCGCAGATACGCGGTGTCTGCCGAGGTGAGCGTATCGCCGCTGCATCCCGGCGCCAGCAGGTTCAGGATGCTGGGCAAGGCCTGGCAGGCATCCGGCGGCTGGATCTGGGAAAGCGCCAGCATGGCGATGTAATCGCCCACACCACCGGCATCGCGGCCCAGCAGCTTGCTGGTATCGGCCACGATCATCACGTTGTTCAGGGCGCTGGAAACCCCATCATTCAGCCGGTTGCCGGTGACATTGGTGACCGCGGCATCGGGCATGTACATTTCCAGGATATCGGGTGGGCCAGGCATGCCGGACGGTGGAAGCGCGATGCTGAGATGCACGCCCCCCTTGCGCGCGCCGTCCACAATCGGATTGCCGCGCGCATCCAAAGTCGCGGTGCTGTACCAGGACTGGATGGGGCGCGTGGATGTCGCCAGTTTGTCGGCCTGGGCGCTGTTGTCGTAATAGCCCAGCAGCACCGGATGCATGATGCGGATATTGTCCAGCAGCGCCTGGGGCTGGGCGGTGAAGATGACTTCGATATTGCCGGGACAGGGATCCTTGGGATTCACCGGCGCGCCCACCTCGGCGGCAAGAGCCCGGATTTTTTGGACCAGCAGCTTTACCGCTTCCGGTGGCAGCCCCACCACGATCGGACATATGCCAGTCTTCCAGCGCGCCATCTTGCCGGCCACGCGCGTCGGCACCGTCAGGCCTTCCACGAACTTGCCGATAGCGGCCTCACCATCCTTGATGACGGTGACCGTGACGGCTTCGGTGGGCGGCGCAGGGCGCGGCGCTTCTTGGGCAAGAGCAGACCCGCCCAGCACAAACACGGCGCAGAGGAAGCGTTTTGCGTTCAATGGCACACCGGCATGCCGCCGCCGCCATTCGATGCGCCGCCACTCGCGGCGGTGCAGTTCATCGACGCGCCTTTGGCGTTCTTGGGATCGGGAATGATCTGGCTGCCATCGGCGCTGATGTCCTGGCCGGTTTTGCGCAGCAGCGCCCATTGGCTGTTGGTCTTGCAGACCTTGGGTCCCAGCATGCGCGACGACGGCAAAGGCATGGGCGGGCGGCAGGTGGTGGCGTCGGGATCGCCGGTGCCGTCGGGATAGCGGGAGGTAGCGTCCAGTGCCGTGGCCATGCCGGCGGAGGCGAAGAAAGCAGCCAGAAGGAGGATTTTGCAGGACATGCGGGCTCCTTTGTTCTCAGAAGACTTCACATTACCACGGACGTAGTAACAGTTACCACCAAACCTTGACCGAGGGCAAGCGCCGGCTTTAAGCTGGCGCCGGTTCTTGAGGAATGGCCCATGGCGCCGCCGAAACTCGGCAAGCTCGAACTGAAGGTGATGGAAGCCTTGTGGGCGCACGGCGCCTCCTCGATCCGCGAAATCCAGGAACGCTTTCCCGCCAAGGGACGGCCCGCCTACACCACGGTGCAGACCACCATCGCCCGGCTGGAAGCCAAGAAGGCGGTGGGCCGGATCAAGAAGATCGGCGGCGCTTTCATCTATGACACGCTGGTGTCGCGCGAGAATGCCCAAAGCCGGCTGATCGACGATTTCCTGGCGCTGTTCGGCGGCCGCGCCCAGCCGATCATGGCGCATTTCGTCGAAGCGGGAAAACTGACCCTGGACGATGTGCAGCAGGTGGAACGGCACTTGCGCGAACTGGCCGGAGACAAGAAGCCGTGAGCGTGTTCGACCATCTCTGGCAATCCACCCTGGTCGCGGTCGTCATCACTATTCTCACTTTGCTTTTCCGCAACAACAGCGCGCGCGTCCGCTACGCGCTTTGGCTGACAGCATCGCTGAAGTTTCTGCTGCCCTTTTCCCTGCTCGCCGCTCTGGGCCGCATGGCCTTTGTCCAACCCGTGCCGGCGCAATCCTTCGCTGTCCTCACCCGCATGCGCCCCGTCGCCATGCCCTTCTCCGCCGCCGCGCCGGAGCATCTGCCGTGGCTCACGCTTGTGACCATCGTCTGGGCGCTGGGCGCAGCGGCGATCGCCTGTATCTGGCTGCTGCGCTGGCATCGCCTGTCGGTCATCGCGCGCAATGGCCAGACCCTGCCCTTCGAGCTGGCGGTGCCCGTGCGTACGACACCGGCCCTGATGGAGCCG
>CANBZE010000055.1 GCA_947373775.1 Alphaproteobacteria bacterium | reverse complement strand
ATGGTCAAGGGCGGCGCCGCACCCAAGATGCTGGCGGAAGACGAGCATTTCCATGAGGAGATGTTCGCGCCCGGCAATGACATCGATCTGGACCTGTCGGAAATCCGCGCCGGGGTGGAAGCCACCCTCAACACCGTCAGCGCCCAGGTTGCGAGCCTGGAAGCGGCGATGAACATCAAGCCAGCGGCGCGGGATACCCGCGCGGCACGGGCGGCCGAAGCCAGGCTCAAGGGCTTTGAAGGCGACAATTGCGGTGCATGCGGAAACTTCACCCTGGTGCGCAACGGTACCTGCATGAAGTGCAATACCTGCGGTTCCACATCGGGTTGTTCCTGAAATAATTCGACAGACTGTCTCAAAAGGGCGCGGAGCAATCCGCGCCTTTTTTCGTTACAAAACCATGACCTATGTGCAATCCAGCGCCATCGAGCAGGTAAGCTACGATTCCGACGCCCATACGCTGATAGCGACGTTCCGCAGTTCGGGGCGCACCTATGTCTATGACGAGGTGCCGGAAGAGATTTATGACAGCCTGCTGTTTTCGGATTCGCTGGGCGCCTATTTCAACACCCATATCCGCGACCGCTTTGCGTACCGGGAAATCTAGGTCGCCAGGTTCAGCGTTTCGCGAAACCGGGCACGGCTCTCGGCATCCAGGGCATTTTCTTCCAGTTCCGACGCGGCCGCTTCGAACATATGGCGAAAATGATCGATGCTGGTCTCGGCCGCATGCGCGCGCAAACGTGCCGCGAGGGCGCGCATTCTGAGAGCCGTGTCTGGGCCAGGGGCCTGCATCGGATGGAAACGCGGGGTGCCGGTACCCGTTCCGGTTGTTCTGGGGCTCGTCAACCAATTGGTAACCTTCGCGGCCCCACCTTGCCGCCATGCGCGCCGCCTTCGCCCTGCTCTTTCTTTGGCTTTTGGCCGTTTCCGCCCGCGCGGCGGACCCCGCCGCCGTGGCCAAGATCCATGGCGGCATCGTGGACTGCGTCGGGTGCAACCTGGCCGGGGCCGACCTGACCAATACCTGCGTCAAGGAACATGACCTGCACGGGGCCGATTTCACCGGCGCCAACGCCACCTTGATGTGCATGTCCTTCGCCAACTTCACCGGCGTCAGCTTCCGGGGCGCCGAACTGTCGGGCGCCAATCTCGCCGGCGCCAAGATGGACGGCGCCGACCTGACCGGCGCGGGCACCTCGATCACATCCTTCCTGGGCACCGACCTGACCAAGGTCAAAGGCTTGACTCAGAAGCAGCTCAACGTCGCGTGCAGCGACACGGCCACGAAACTGCCGCCGGGCCTCAAGATACATACCTGTCAGTAGTCTTTTAATGGCGCTCCGGCTCACGCCTGCGCGCTAGGCCTGCTGCGACTGGACCGCGCGGCGGAACGCCAGCGGATCGTTGATCAGCGCGAACGGCTCCTTGGTGCCGCCGGTGCCGATCACCAGGATGGTGCCGTAGTTGAACAGGCGGCCAAAGATATCCTGGTTGACCTCCACCGATTCCACCTTGGACAGGTTGATCTCGATGGTGCGGCGGGAGATGAAGCCCAGCTTCACGATCACCCGCCGGTTGGTGACGGCGAACTCGCTGGCCCATTGCCGCAGCCACGCTCCGCCCAGCGCCAGCACGCCAAAGCCCAGCAGCACCGCCCCGATCGAGGGATTGATCACCGAGCCCAGCACGATGCCGCCGAAGATCAGCGCCGCCGGCGACAGATAGACGATCGGATGCAGCCCGGTCTCGTAAACGACCTCTTCGCCCGCGATCAGGTTGCTGCGGACATAGCTGCCCATCTATTCCGCCGCCTGTTTCAGCGCATCGGGTTTCCAGCGCAGCACCGGCTTGCGGGCGGCCGCGGTCTCGTCCAGGCGGCGGCGCGGCGCCAGGTGCGGGGCGCCGGCAAAGCGGGCGACATTCTTGGCCAGCGCTTCTTCCGCCAGGGTGTGCAGAACATGGATGAAGCGGTCCAGCGACTCCTTGGATTCGGATTCGGTGGGCTCGATCAGCATGGCGCCATGCACCACCAGCGGGAAGTACATGGTCATGGGGTGATAGCCCTCGTCGATCATCGCCTTGGCGAAATCGAGCGTGGTGACGCCGGTACCTTCCAGGAAGCTGTCGTCGAACAGGGCTTCGTGCATGCAGGGCCCGTCGCCGAACGGCGCGCTCATCACGTCCTTCAGCGAGGCCAGGATGTAGTTGGCCGACAGCACCGCATCTTCCGACGCCTGGCGCACACCGTCACGGCCGTGGGACAGCATGTAGGTCAGCGCCCGGCTGAACATGCCCATCTGGCCGTGGAAAGCGCACATGCGGCCGAACGGCTTGGCGCCGTCCGGAGCCGCCGCCATGTCCTCGATCAGGCGCAGGCCCTTGCCGTCCGACACCAGCAGCGGGATGGGGGCATAGGCCGCCAGCCGCGCCGACAGCACCACGGGACCGGCGCCCGGACCGCCGCCGCCATGCGGGGTGGAGAAGGTCTTGTGCAGGTTGATGTGCATGGCGTCGATGCCCAGGTCACCCGGGCGCACCTTGCCGGCGATGGCGTTGAAGTTGGCGCCGTCGCAATAGAAATAGGCGCCCGCCTCGTGCACCGCCTTGGCGATGTCGATGATTTCGCCTTCGAACAGCCCGCAGGTGTTGGGGTTGGTCAGCATGATGGCCGCCACGTCCGGTCCCAGCTTGGCCTTGAGCGCCTCAGCATCGACATGGCCGTTGGGCTTGGACGGCACTTCGTCCACCGTAAAGCCCGCAAAGGCGGCCGTGGCGGGATTGGTGCCATGCGCGGATTCGGGCACCAGGACCCGCTTGCGGTTCTCGCCGCGTGCCGCGATGGCGGCGCGGATGGCCAGCAAGCCGCACAACTCGCCATGGGCACCCGCCTTGGGCGACATCGCCACCGCCGGCATGCCGGTCAGCGTGGTGAGCCAGTTCATCAGCTGCGAGATCAGCTCCAGCGCGCCCTGGGTGGTGCTGGCCGGCGCCAGGGGATGCAGGTCGCCGAAGCCCGGCAGCCGCGCCATTTTCTCGTTCAAGCGCGGGTTGTGTTTCATGGTGCAGGAGCCCAGCGGATACAGCCCGCTGTCGATGGCGTAGTTCTTGCGCGACAGTCGGACATAATGGCGGATCACTTCCGGCTCGCTGAGGCCCGGCAGGCCGATGCGCGCAGTACGCCGCATGCCGCCCAGTCTGTCATCGCTGACCTTCACATCGGCGAAGTCCACGCCGGTGGCGCCATGGTCCAGTTCGAAGATCAGCGCTTCTTCGTGATCCAGACCCTTGTCACCAGAGACGGTTTCCAGTTCTTCCGGCGTGACGGTGCCGGGGGCAATGGGGCGGCGGCGATTGGGGTCGCCGGCACCGGTGGGGCGGCCCTGGTTGTTCATGCTCATCAGATTACTCCCTTCAACGCAGCCGTCAGCGCGTCGAAATCGTCATCGGTATTGGTTTCGGTCGCCGCCAGGATCAGCAGGTTCTGGACGGACTTGTCGTGCGGCAACAGACGCGAGACCGGCACGCCGGCGATCACGCCATTGGCCGCCAGCGCTTCCACGATGGGCGCGGCAGGCTTCGGCAACTTGACCGTGACCTCGTTGAAGAAGGCGCCGGTCAGAACTTCTACGCCGGGCAGCGCGGCCAGCTTGGCGGCCAGGGCACTGGCTTTAGCATGATTGATCCGCGCCAGGCGGGTCAGACCTTCCTCGCCCAGCAGCGACAGGTGAATGGTGAACGCCAGGCAGCAAAGGCCGGAATTGGTGCAGATGTTGCTGGTCGCCTTTTCGCGGCGGATATGCTGCTCGCGGGTGGAGAGCGTCAGCACATAGCCGCGGCGACCCTCGACATCCACCGTTTCGCCGCACAGGCGGCCCGGCATCTGGCGCAGGAATTTTTCGCGGGTGGCGAACAGCCCGACATAGGGTCCGCCGAAATTCAGGCCATTGCCGATCGACTGGCCTTCCGCCGCCACAATGTCGGCGCCTTGCGCGCCCGGCGGTTCCAGCAGGCCCAGCGACACGATCTCGGTCACCACCGCAATCAGCAGCGCGCCCTTGGCATGGGCGGCGTCGGCGATGGGGCGCAAATTGCGGATCAGCCCGAACACGTCCGGCGACTGCACGACCACACAAGCGGTGTCTTCGTCGATCAGGGCGATGATGTCTTCGGCGCTGCCGGGCGTAACGGCGGTGCGCTGCATAGGCCCGAACAGCCCCGCCACGGTTTCCACCGTCTCGGCATAATGGGGGTGCAACCCGCCCGACAGGATGGCCTTGCCGCGCTTGGTAATGCGCTGGGCCATCAGCACCGCTTCGGCGGTGGCGGTCGAGCCGTCATAAAGCGAGGCATTGGCCACCTCCATGCCGGTCAGCAGCGCCACCTGGGTCTGGAATTCGAACAGGTATTGCAAGGTGCCCTGGGCGATTTCCGGCTGGTAGGGCGTGTAGCTGGTGAGGAATTCCGAGCGCTGAATCAGATGATCCACCGCGCTGGGGACGTGATGCTTGTAAGCGCCCGCGCCGCAGAAAAAGGGCGCCGCGCCGGCCGCGATATTCTTTGCTGCCAGTTTGGACATGTGCCGCTCGACTTCCAGCTCGCCCTGCGTGTCCGGCAGATTGAAAGTGGACAGCGAGGTCAGCGCCGATTTCGGCACATCGCGGAACAGCGCATCCACATCGGGCGCACCGATCCGCGCCAGCATGGCGCGACGGTCGTCGGGGGTGAGCGGCAGGTAACGCATCAGAGCGACTCCACGAACTTCGCGTAAGCAGCGGCATCCATCAGCTTGGTGAACTCGCCCTTGTCGGCGAGCTTGAGCTTGAAGAACCAGCCTTCGCCTTCCGGGTCCTCATTGACCTTGGAAGGTTCCTTTTCCAGGACACTGTTGGCGCTGGTGACGGTGCCGCCGGCCGGGGCATAAATATCGCTGGCCGCCTTGACGCTTTCCACCACCGCGGCTTCGCCGCCGGCCGTCACGGCCTTGCCGCTGGCGGGCAGTTCGACGAACACCACATCGCCCAGGCTTTCGGCGGCGTATTTGGTGATGCCGACGGTGGCTTCCTCGCCATCCAGGCGGATCCATTCATGCTGATCGGTGTAGCGGACTTCGGACATGAAAAACTCCTAACGGCGGTAACGGTTGGGAACGAACGGCATGGGGGCGATGCGGGCGGGCATAGGCTTGCCGCGCACCATCAAATCAACTTCGGTGCCGTTGGCAGCGAAGGCACTTTCGACATAGCCCATGGCCAGCGGACCATTCAGGCTGGGGCCAAAGCCGCCGCTGGTGACCTTGCCGATGATGCGGCCCGACTTGTCGGCGACCTCGGTGCCTTCGCGAGCGGGCGCCCGGCCTTCGGGCAGAATGCCGACACGCTTGATGGTCTGCGCGCCCATCGTCTTTTCAGCGCCGGGGAAATCCCTGGCTTCCTTGCGGCGCTTGCCGATGGACCACATCAGGCTGGCTTCCGCTGGATTGCGGGTCGTGTCGATGTCATGGCCATAGAGACAAAGCCCCGCTTCCAGCCGCAGGCTGTCGCGCGCGCCCAGACCGATGGGCAACACTTCACTTTCGCCCAGCAGCGCGCGGGCAACGCGTTCGGCATCGGCGCCCTCAATGGAAATCTCGAAGCCGTCTTCGCCGGTATAGCCGGTGCGGCTGATGATAGCGGGGGCGCCGGCGACGGTCGCGCGGCGCACCTGCATGAAAGTCAGGGCGGAGATGCCGGGTGAATGACGTTCCAGCACATCCGCTGCCAGCGGACCTTGCAGCGCCAGCAGGGCGCGGTCGAAGCGCGGCGTCAGCGTGGCGGCGCCTTTCAGCTTTTCGCTGATGTAAACGAAGTCGCCTGTTTTGGTATCGGCATTGACCACCAGATACATGTCCGCCTCGCCTGCCAGGCGCGAGAACATGAAATCATCCTTGATGGTCCCGGCATCGGTCAGCAACAGGCCGTAGCGCTGCATGCCATCCTTCAGGCCGGTAACATCGGCGGGGGTGGCGCGCTCCAGCGCGGCGGTGTCGCCCGCCAGAAAACCCTGGCCCATGTGCGAGACGTCGAACAGCCCCGCCTTTTCGCGGGTATGCAGATGTTCTTTCAAAACGCCGGCCGGATACTGCACCGGCATCTCATAGCCGGCGAACGGCACCATCTTCCCGCCCAGCGCGAGATGCAGGGCGTAAAGCGGCGTGCGAAGAAGCGTGTCGGTCATCAAAACAGTCCCAATAGCAAAACATGCGCCCGGATGGACGCGTGCCCCTTCTGTCATGGGAACCTGAGAGTTTTCCCGGGGAGGACCCGGTTACCCCTTCGGCGGAAACGGCGATTGCCGTTTCACTTTCCAGAAGTTCATCACCCGATCGCGGTCCGTTTGCCTGAGAGTTTCCGGGGCGGTTGCTCCTTCGGCGGTCTTCTAAAGACGCTCTCCCGCGTGGGGTCGTGTGCTGGCCAATCCCGCGGCGCCATCCGGCGGACAGGAATGTTGCAGAGCATCATAAGGGGGGTCGATTGGGAGTCAACGAAGCCCGGTCGGGCTCCAAAGTTACTCACATTCTTTCGGGAACTTCGATGCCCAAAAGGCCCAAAACCCGGGTCAAAACCGCCAAAACCAGGGCGCACAGCCCCAGCCGGGAGGCCCGCAGCGCGGCATCCGGTTCGGACAGGATGTGATGTTCGCCATAGAAGCGGCTGAAGTTCTGCGCCAGCTCGAAGGCATATTCGCACAGCATGTTGGGCGCGCGCTTGTCTTCTGCTCCCGTCAAGATATCGCCCAGCGACAGAAGCTGCAGCACCAGCTTGCGCTCTTCCGGCGAATGGACGGCGGGCACGCCGACAGCCATGCCCTGTTCCTTCGCCTTGCGCAGGATCGACTGGATGCGGACCGCCGCATATTGCAGGTACGGCCCGGTCTTGCCTTCGAACCTGGAGAAGCGTTCCAGGTCGAAGATGTAGTCGGTGGTGCGGTGATTGGAGAGATCAGCGAACTTGATGGTGGCGATGCCCACCTTGCGCGCGATCTCGGCGCGTTCTTCCGCCGGCCAATCCGCGCCGATCCCCTGCTCCGCCAGCCGCTTCTGCGCTTCGGCTGTCGCCATGCCGATCAGGTCATGCAGCTTCATAGCCCCGCCGGCGCGGGTCTTGAACGGCTTGCCGTCAGCGCCGTTCATGGTGCCATAACCGACATGCTCCAGATGGGCCTTGCCGGAGAAGCCGGCCTTTTCGGCGGCACGGAACACCTGTTCGAAATGGCCGTGCTGGCGATGGTCCACCACATACAGGATCAGATCGGGGTTTTGTTCGCGCACCCGTTCGATGATGGTGGCCAGATCGGTGGTGCCATACAGCACGCCGCCTTCGGACTTGATCAAGATCAGCGGCGGCAGCGGTTTCTTGTCATCGTCGCGCGCCACCGGGACCACCAGCGCGCCTTCGCTGAGTTCGGCCAGTCCGCGCTTTTTCAAATCCTCGATCATGGGCGGGATCAGTGCGTCCACGCTGGACTCGCCCTTCCACAGATCGAATGTCACGCCCAGCGCGCCGAACTCGCGGGCCAGCCCCACTTCCGTGACCTTGACGAAATGCCGCCACAACGCGCGATAGCCCGCCCGGCCGGCCTGCAGATCCACCGTGGCGCGGCGCGCCGCTTCCAGCCGGGCCGGATCAGCCTTGCAGGCGGCAGAAGCACGCGGATAGATGGTTTCCAGGTCATCCATGCTGACCGGCGCTTCGTCCGGATAGGGACCGGTGACATTGGGATCGAAATAGACCGGCGCGATGCCCATGATCTCGATCTCGGAAATCAGCTGACCCATCTGCAGGCCCCAGTCGCCCATATGCACGTCGCTGACCACCTTCCAGCCATTGGCGCGGTACAGCCGCTGCAAACAGTCGCCGATGATGGAGGAGCGCAGATGGTGGACCGCCATCGGCTTGGCAATGTTGGGGCCGCCGAAATCCAGCACCACCGTCTTGCCGTTGGGCACCGGCGTGCCGTCGCCGATCTTGGCGGCACGCGCGTTCAGCGCGTCATCGGTGAGGTCAAGATTGAGAAATCCTGGCCCGGCGATTTCCACCTTGGCGAACAGCGGATCGGCTTTCAGTCGGGCGGCAATCTTCTCGGCGATGGCGCGGGGATTGACCTTGGCGGCCTTGGCCGCCGCCAGCGCGCCGTTGCACTGAAACTGCGCCAGGTCGGGCCGGTCGGAAGGCTGGACGGCGCCGAAGCTTTCGGAAAGCCCTTCCGCGGCGAACGCCTGCCCGGCGATGCGCGAAAGTTCGGCAGCGAGCGACGTCATGGGACGTAGCGGCCCCTGGTCTTGTTGTACTCGATCTGGGCCGGCGTCATCTGGAAGCCCGCCATCTCCTGGTAGTTCCAGGGCAGCTTGCCGTTGGAGACGTGCAGCACCACCTCGTCAGGCGACTGCTTGATGATCACCGAAGTGGCGCCGGGCGCGAAGGTGAAGCGCAGCCGGTAAAGATGCTTGACGAAAATCTTGTCTTTCTCATGGACCACCACGAAATAGGGCACGGTATAGGTCGCCGCTTCCTTGGTCGGCACGCGGGTGGCGCGGAAGGTCAGATCCAGTGAAGCGTGCACCAGCGAATTCTTGGTGCTGAAGGTGCAGTCGCCTTCCGCATTGAGCAGCGAGACGGTGTAAAGCTCGTTGGCCAGGTCCGGCACCGTGCCGGGCCGGAAAATGGTCACGCTCTGGGTATCGGCCAGGATGGCGGGCACCGGGCAGACCGAGATTTTAGTGGTGCAGCCCATCAACAGCAGCACCAGCTCGTCAGGCGACTGCTTGATGGTCACCGCCGTGGCGCCGGGCGCGAAGGTGAAGCGCAGCCGGTAAAGATGCTTGGTGAAAATCTTGTCTTTCTCATGGACCACCACGAAATAGGGCACGGTATAG
>CANBZE010000054.1 GCA_947373775.1 Alphaproteobacteria bacterium | reverse complement strand
ACAACCTGGGCCCTGCCCTGAATCGACCGAGCGTCAGAGATGCCGCAGCAGCCAGCGGATCGAACGCTTCTGCAATTCCAGATATTGCGGGTTCCACATCGCATGGATGGTGTGGCCCACCGCGGTGAACACCACCCGGCCCTTGCCATAATCATAAGCCCACCCCGCGGGCGACTTGGTGCCGCGTCCTTCATAGGTCAGCCCGTCCAGGTTTTCCGATTCCAGGATCACATATTTGGGATCTTTGTCGTAGTCCACATAATGCTGCTCGTCATTGACGATGAAGGGCTTCATGCCCGCGGTGATGGGATGGGCGTTGGCGGTGGCATGCACCTGGAAGGGGCGCAGCGGCGGATGGCCGAAATAGGCGCCGCCCATCACCTCGCGGTAATTCTTGGATGACAGCGAGATGTGGCTGGAATTGTGCAGCGGATAAAAGCCGCCGCCGGCATTGACGAAATTTTTGACCGCCATGCCCTGTTCCTCGGTCATCCAGCTTACCGCCTTGGCGGCCGGGAACTTGTCGGCGTCTTCCAGCATCATCTCATAGGCGGTGTAGGCATCGGGGCCGGAATAGCCGCCCGGCCAGATCATGCCGTCGCGCAGGATCAGCAGCAGCTGGTACGGCTTGATCGAGGCTGCGGACAACCCGGCATAGTCCATCGTGTAGTCGATCGCGATGTCCATCTCATGGAACACCTTGTCCAGGCTGACATGGATATAGTCGGGATTGTGGTAGCGGTCGCCGATCAGGGCCAAGGCGCGGGGACGCGCTTTGGTGGCCGCCCTTGATGATTCAAAGCTGGCAGGTATCGCCGCGGCGGCGGCGCCCGCCACCAGCATGCGGCGGCTGATTTTTGGCTGGAACAGTTTCATGCCATGCTCCCCTTGCTTGTTCTTGTTTTGACGAGGTTTTTGGGCCGGAATGGCTATAGACGGCTCGGGTCCATCCCGCCAATATAGTCATACAAATAATACAGGCCGGGCAACCGGCCGGACCGGCTGGGAGGATAGTGCAGGATGGCGAAAACCGAAAATCGCGGGCTTTGGCTGGCGGCTCTTGTGGCCGCCGCCGCTCTCGCGCTGGCCGGTTGCGACGCCAAGCCGTCCTATGATCCTGCCGGCGGCGCAGTGGATGGCTGGCCGGTATGGGGCCACAGCCATCTGGGCCAGCGCTACAGCGCCAACACCCAGATCACGCCGGCGAATGTAAAGGACCTGAGAGTCGCCTGGACCTATCGCACCGGCGACCTGTCGGGCCCGGGCGAAAAGGCCACTCTGGCATTCGAAGCCACGCCCATCCTGGCCAACAACACGCTTTATCTGTGCTCGCCGCGCAACCGCATCGCCGCGCTGGACCCGGTCACGGGCAAGGAAAAATGGATGCGGGACCTCAAGCCCGACATCAATGGCGGCACCGTCATTGTCTGCCGCGGCGTGTCCTATTGGAAAGACAGCCAGGCGAATGGCTTCTGCTCGCAGCGCATCTTCGCCGCCACCATCGACGGCAAGATGTGGGCGCTGGACGCCGATACCGGCAAGCCCTGCACGGGCTTCGGCGCGAACGGCCGCGTCGACCTGCACGACAATCTGGGCTTCATCGAAAAGCCGGGTCTCTACGGCGTGTCCTCGGCGCCCACCATCGTGGGCGACATGGTGATTACCGGCTCCAAGATCATCGACTTCCACAATACCGACATGCCCGGCGGCGTTGTGCGCGCGCTCGACGCGCGCACCGGCAAGGTGGTGTGGGCCTTCACTGCCGCGCCGCCCAGCGTTCCGCCGGGTGACGGCAAAACCTATCCGCGCAGCGCCCCCAATGTGTGGGCGCCCATGTCGGTGGATGTGGAGCGCAAGCTGATCTTCCTGCCCACCGGCACGCCGCAGGTGGATGCGGTGCTGGGCAAGGGCGACTGGGATTACTACGGCTCGTCGGTCGTGGCGTTGAACACCGATGATGGCCGTCCCGTTTGGCACTACCAGTTCGTGCACAAGGACATCTGGGATTACGACACCCCGGCCCAGCCGATGCTGTTCGACTATCACGCGCCGGACGGAAGCATTGTCCCTGCGCTCGCCCAGGCCACCAAGATGGGCTACATCTTTGTGCTCAACCGTCAGACCGGCGCGCCGATCTTCCCGGTCAGGGAAACCCCGGTGTCCACCGGCGGTTTGCAAAAGGGTCTGTCGCTCACCCAGCCGATTCCCGAGTTGCCCGAACACGAAGTCCAGATCACGAAAATGCAGGACTCCGACATGTTTGGCTTCGGGCTGATCGACAAATGGGATTGCCTGAAGCGTTTCCGCAAGCTGAAGAACGAAGGTATCTTCACGCCCTTCTATGCGGAATCGTCCGTCGATTATCCCGTCAGCGTCGGCGGTATGGACTGGGGCGGGCTGGCCTTCGATCCGGGCCGCAACATGTTGATCGTCAATTCCAACAACGTGATCGGCGCCCATCATCTGGCGCCGCATGCCGGCTCGGATGGCTATTCACCGCTGATCGGCACGCCCTATCGCCAGGTCTATGACAACATGATGTCGATGTTCGGCGCGCCCTGTAACGCGCCGCCCTGGGGCCGGCTCACCGGCATCAACATGACCACCGGCAAGAAAGTGTGGGAAGTGCCCTTGGGCACCAGCCGCGACGAGGCGCCCTGGCCGCTGTGGTTTCATCTGGGCGTGCCCAATCAGGGCGGCGCTATCACCACCGCCTCGGGCCTGACATTTATCGCTGCCACCACCGACCGTTATTTCCGCGCCTTCGAAACCCAGACCGGCAAGGAATTGTGGCGGGTGTCACTGCCGGCGGCGGGTCAGTCCCTGCCGATGACCTACCGGCTGGATGCGAACAGCAAGCAATATGTCGTGTTGTCGGCCGGCGGCCACAGCGCGCTTCAGAACAAGCAGGGCGACTATGTCATCGCCTATGCGCTGCCATAGGGGGCGACATGGAAAACCTGGAACAGCAAGAGGCCGATACGATTCCTGGCAGGGGTGCGCCCACCAGCCTGCGGGCCCAGGTGGTGAAGGTGTTGGGTCACGGCATCCTGACGGGCAAGTACACGCCCGGCATGCGGCTGAACGAAAGCCAGATCGCGCGCGAGCTAAACATCAGCCGCATCCCGGTGCGCGAGGCGCTGTCGCAGCTGCAGGAGCAGGGGCTGGTGCAGAATCGCGAACGCCGCGGCATGTTCGTCACCCATATCGGTACACAAGAGGTCGACCAGATCTTCGCGGTGCGCTTTTTGCTGGAAGGCGAGGCGCTACGGCTGGCGCGTAGCCACATGACCGCGGAAATACGGGCGGAACTGGAAAACATACTTTCCAAGATGGAAGCCTGGGATGGCGATCTGCTGGAATCCGCCGCCCTGGATCTTCAGTTCCATCGCACTCTGTGGAAGGCGTCCGGCAATCCCTATCTGGAGCGGGCGCTGAATTCGCTGATGGTAACCCTGTTCGCGCACAAGACCCTGGAACATGTCACCCATGACGTGCGCCGCTGGCGCCTCAGCCATCATCGCATCCTGCTGGACGCGGTGATGGGCATCTCGGGTGATGACCCGCAGGAGACGCTCCAGACCCACATCCGCATGGCCCATACCGAGCCGGAGCGCCATTCGGCCCTGCCCAAAAAACCTTCATAAGTCGCCCCTCCGGCCTTCGCATCGCAAGCGCGCCCATACGCTGCCGCTACGGACCGGCCACCTCCCCTATTTAAGCGCGCTGCCGCGCGCAGGGGAGGCGGCAATCTCGCAACTGCGAAAAGGCGCTGTGCGGCCTTGTCGCTTGGCATCAACGCGGCTGAACACATACTATGCGGCGTCTGCAGGGCGGGGCGGTTACAAGGCCTCCAGCTGGGACGGATCACCAACAGGAAGGTTCACATGACCATCAAGACCATTTTGCTGTCCGGCGCCGTGGCGCTGGCCTGCGTCGCCGGCGCGACCGCACAGACGGCAAAGGACTATGCCCGCTACGGCACCTACACGGCGCCCCGCGCCCAGGGCCAGAACGTCAACGGCATGCACATCTTCCTGTTCGGCGGTCTCAAGAGCCACGGCCCGGGCGCGCATGACTATCCCTATTTCATGGACACCTGGAGCAAGCTGCTCACCGCGCATGGCGCAGTGGTGGACGGCGCGTTCTCCTTCCCCAGCCAGGAACAGCTGGATCATTCCGACGTCGTCATCATCTACAAGGGCGATGCCGGCTACATGACCCCCGAGCAGCGCGCCCGCCTGCAGGCCTATGTGAAGCGCGGCGGCGGGTTGGTCACCTTCCACGACTCGCTGTGCGGTCCCGATCCGGCCGACATGGCCACTCTGGTCGGCGCCGGCAAGAAGCATGGCGAGGTCAACTACACCTGGACCGCCACGCTGGATTACAACGTGGTCGACAAGGACAGCCCGATTGTTCAGGGCATGCCGGCACAGATCTATGACGAAGCCTTCTACAAGCTGAACTTCGCGCCGGAAGTGCATCCGCTGATGACCGTCACCATGCCCGATACGCCCAGCGCGCGCCGCGGCGGCGGCGTCGGCCAGACCATCCCGCAGATGTGGACCTATGAGCACACTCTGCCGGGCGGCCAGCCCGCCCGTGCCTTCGTCTGGATGCAGGGTCACATGGTGGACAGCCTGCAGGATCCCGCCATCCAGAAGGTGCTGCTGCGCGGCATTGCCTGGGCCGGCAAGAAGCCGACCACCGAGCTGACGGATTACGTGGCGCCGCCGCCGCGCGCGTCGCGCCCGGAACAGTGATGCGGGCAGTAATCAAGGCATGATTGTGGCCACCGCCTCGCGGCGGTGGCCGTTCATCTTCCATACAGACTGCAAGCCATAAAACGGCGCGAGGAGTGCGTGATGAAGACTTCGGGGAAATTGGTGCTGGGAACGGCCGTGATGGCGCTGGCCGCAACGGCCGCGTTCGCCGCGGGCACCGATTGGCCGATGGTGGGCAACGATTTGGGCGCCAACCGCTACGTCACGCTCAAGCAGATCACGCCGGCCAATGTGACCAAGCTGCAAAAGGCCTGGAGCTTCCATCTGCGGCCCGCGAACCTTCCGGCCGATGCGCGCCTGCGCATGTCCCAGGACATTCCCCTGGTGATCGGCAATGTCATGTACATCGTCTCGCCCTACAGCCAGGCGATTGCGCTGAACGCCACCACCGGCGAAGTGATCTGGAAATATGATATTCCCGAAAACGACATTCCCTCGTCACAGGCGCGCGGCGCGGCCTATTGGCCGGGCGCCGACGGCGTGCCCGCCTCGATCATCTTCGGAAGCGTGAAGGGACGGCTCTATTCGTTGCGCGCCTCGGACGGCAAGCCCAACACGGCTTTCGGCGAGAACGGCATCGTCAATCTCAAGACCCCCGAAGTGATGCAGAACGGCGTGAAGGATGGCTACATCCTGCCGTCGCCGCCGGTCGTCTATAAGAATCTGGTGATCACCGGCGCCGGTCCGGGCGAAGGCCCCGGTGGCTCCAATCACGGCGCCGGCCCCGCGGGCGACACCCGCGCCTGGGATGCGGCGACCGGCAAGCTGGTCTGGACCTTTCACACCGTGCCGCGTCCGGGCGAGTTCGGCTACGACACCTGGACGCCGGAAGCCGCCAAGAATCGCTCCGGCGTCAATGTCTGGGGCTATATGACGGTCGATGCCAAGCGCGGCATCCTCTACATGCCGCTGGGCGCGCCCAACAACGACATGGTCGGCACCGACCGTCCCGGCAACAATCTGTTCAGTTCCTCGCTGGTGGCGGTGGACGCCAATAGCGGCAAGTATCTGTGGCACTTCCAGGTCACCCATCACGACATCTGGGACATGGACACCCAGTCCGCGCCGATGCTGGTGGATGTGAAAAAAGACGGCAAAACCATTCCCGCCGTCATCACGGTCAACAAGAACGCGCTGATGTTTATCCTGGACCGCACCAACGGCAAGCCGATCTTCGGCGCCGAGGAGCGGGCGGTGCCCCAGAGCGAAGTACCGGGCGAAAAGACCTCGCCGACCCAGCCTTTCCCGGTCAAGCCCGAGCAGCTCAGCGTGGGCAGGGTCACGCAGGAGACTCTCTACAAGGGCGTGCCGGAGCATCAGGCCTTCTGCGAAAAATACGTCGCCGACAACCAGTTCAAGCTGGCTTCGACCTATACACCGCCGGGCTACGAGCATTGGACGGTGGCGCCACCGGGAACCCAGGGCGGCGTGAACTATTATGGCGGCAGCTTCGATCCGGTGCGCCATCTCTATATCGTCAACGTCAACAACCTGTTCCAGCCGATGAAGGTGGTGAAAACCGCCGACGGCGAATTCGTGAACAATGCGCGCCCCGCCATCCGCCGCTTCTGGGATAATGACAAACATCTGCCCTGCAATCAGACGCCCTGGGGCCAGCTGGTGGCGGTGGATGTGAATACCGGCGATGTCGTCTATCGCAAGACGCTGGGCGTCACCGAGCAATTCCCCGCCGGCCAGCAGGACACCGGGCGTCCCGGCCTGGGCGGCACCACCGTCACTGCCGCCGGCGTGACATTCGTGGGCGCCACCGACGACCGCAAGTTCCGCGCCTTTGAAACCGCCACGGGCAAGAATCTTTGGACCGTGGAGTTGAATGCATCCGCCGAATCCACGCCTATTAGCTATCAGGGTTCGGACGGGCGCCAGTTCGTGGCCATCACCGCAACCGGGGGCGGCCTTATTGGCGCCAAACTCGAAGGCGATGAAGTGGTCGCTTTCGCCTTGCCCAAGTAACAGGAGTTGAACGTGAAGCTTGTTCTGGTATCCGCGCTGAGCCTGATGACCATGGCGGTCCCCGCCCTGGCCGACGATTTCAAGCTGCTGCCCGATGGGCCTGGCCGCGACGTGATGGTGCGGGTTTGCGCCCAGTGCCATTCCCCCGAAATCGCCGCCCAGCAGAGCCTGGATGCCCAGGGCTGGAAGGCCCTGGTGGACCAGATGGCCAATAACGGCGCCAATGCCACAGACGCCGAATTCGACACCATTGCCAAGTACTTGGCGGGCACCTTCCCGCCCAAATAGGGCCGGAAAAACCGCTGTCATAAACAGTCCCGCCGCGCTAAAACGCGGCGGGATTTTTTGTATCTGAGACAGGGAAACACGATGAAATTGCTGCGCTATGGGCCCAAGGGCCAGGAGAAGCCGGGCCTGATGGACGATAGCGGCCAGATCCGCGACCTCTCCGGCATCGTGAAGGACATCGACGGCAAGGTGCTGTCGGACCTGTCGGCCATCCGTGCCGCCAAGATCGACAGCCTGCCGGTGGTTGCCGCCGGTGTGCGTATCGCCGAGCCGGTCGCCAAGGTCGGCAAGTTCCTCTGCATCGGCCTGAACTATGCCGACCATGCCAAGGAATCCAACATGCCTGAGCCGGCCGAGCCGATCATCTTCATGAAGGCGACGTCCGCCATCATCGGCCCGAACGACGACGTCTACCTGCCGCCCAACGCCAAGAAGGGCGACTGGGAAGTGGAGCTGGGCATCGTGATCGGCAAGGAAGCCCGTTACGTCACCAAGGAAAAGGCGCTGGACTATGTCGCCGGTGCCGTTGTGGTGAACGACCTGTCGGAGCGCGAATTCCAGTTGGAACGCCTGGGCACCTGGGACAAGGGCAAGGGCTGCGACACCTTCGGCCCGTTCGGCCCCTATCTGGTCACCCTGGATGAAGTCGGCGATCTCAACACTCTCGGCCTGTGGCTGGACCTGAACGGCAAGCGCGTTCAGACCGGCAACACCGCCACCCTGATCTTCGACGTGCCGACCATAGTCTCTTACGTCAGCCAGTTCATGAGCCTGCAGCCGGGCGACGTGATCTCCACCGGCACTCCGCCGGGCGTGGGCCTTGGCATGAAGCCGCCGGTGTTCCTGAAAGAGGGCGATGTGATGGAGCTGGGCATCGACAAGCTCGGCAGCCAGAAGCAGACGGTCTATCGCACCAAGATCTGAGTTCGATTTACGCGAATAAAGAAAGGGGCGCCAGATTTTCTGGCGCCCCTTTTTCATTTTTGCCGCGCGGGATTTTGTGGCGTGGGCAGGAGGCCGCGCGGAGCGTACCTCGCGTACGTGAGCACGGCCGACGCACCCACGACGCAAAAGACAAGCGGCTAGTGATTGTCGCGCGGAATGCCCTTGGTCTGGTCGATCTTCTGATACTTGACCGCATTCTCCAGAACCATGCCGGTGCCCATCTGGCCCTGGAAGGCGCGCTGGATTTCCTGCCACGGCGTCTGGGAAGCGGGATAGGCAAAGCCGCCGCGCGCGTCCAGGTCCTTGCGGCGCTTGGCGATCTCGTCATCCGGCAGCAGCATGTTGGCCGTGCCCTTGTTGAGGTCGATGCGCACCCGGTCGCCGGTTTGCAGCAGGCCAAGCCCGCCGCCAGCGGCCGCTTCCGGCGAGGCATTGAGGATGGAGGGCGAACCCGAGGTGCCCGATTGGCGGCCATCACCGATGCAGGGCAGGGCGTTGATCCCGGCCTTCAGCAGCGCCGTCGGCGGATGCATGTTCACCACTTCGGCGGCGCCCGGATAACCGATGGGACCGGCGCCGCGCATTACCAGAAGCGTGTTGGCGTCGATGTTCAGCGACGGATCGTCCAGCCGCGCGTGGTAATCCTCCGGTCCGTCGAACACCACGACCTTGCCTTCAAAGGCTTCCGGGTCCTTGGGGTTGGACAGATAGCGCTGGCGGAATTCGTCGCTGATCACGCTGGTCTTCATGATGGCGCTGTCGAACAGATTGCCCGACAACACGATGAAGCCGGCTTCCTTCTTCATCGGCTTGTCGAACGGCCAGATCACTTCGGGCAGGTGGACCTTCTTGCCCTTGCAATTCTCGCCCATGGTCTTGCCGTTGACGGTCAGGGCCTTTTCCTTGATCAGGCCTTTTTCCATCAGGATGTTCACCACCGCC
>CANBZE010000053.1 GCA_947373775.1 Alphaproteobacteria bacterium | reverse complement strand
ATGGGCCGGCTCGATCTGGCCGACGCGGCGCTGCAGCACATGCCCAAGGAACTGGACCAGAGACATGCCCTGGCCGCCGAACTGGCGCAGGCCCGCCTGATGGCGGCGCAAAACAAATACGGCCGCGCCGCCGCCCATTTTGTTGCGGTAGAAAAAGGCGGCGATGAGAAACTGGCGGCGCAGGCGATCTTCTATCACACCGACGCGGCGCTGAAGGCCACCGCCATTACCGCGCCCCAGGCCATCGAGCAGCTGGAACGACTGCGCTTCCGCTGGCGCGGCGACGCGCTGGAACTCAAAACCCTGCGCAAGCTGGCCTCGCTCTATACCGGGCGCGGCCAATGGCATGAAGGCCTGAAGACCCTGCGGGTTGCCACCCAGAATTTCAGCGGCCAGGACGCGGCCCGCATCGCCCAGGACGATATGCGCGGTGCGTTCGTGAACCTGTTCCTGAAAGGCGGCGCCGACAAGATGAAGCCGGTGGAAGCGCTGGCGCTGTTCTATGACAATCTCGACCTGACCCCCATCGGGCCCGATGGCGACGAGATGATCCGGCGCATGTCCGACCGGCTGGTGGCGGTGGACCTCCTGGGTCCGGCCGCAAACCTGCTGGCCTATCAGGTCGACAAACGGCTGGATGGCATCGCCAAGGCGCAGGTCGCCACCCGCCTCGCCGCCGTCTATCTGATGGACCACAAGGCCGACAAGGCGGTGGCCGCGATCCGCGATTCCCAGATCACCGGATTGCCGGACGAGGAAATGCACCAGCGCATGCTGCTGGAAGCGCGCGCCTTTGCCGCCCTCAAGCAATGGGACAACGCCCTGGACCTGCTCGCGGTGGACCAGGCCGAAGACACCAAGCACCTGCGCGCCGACATTTATTGGGACAGCGGCAACTGGGCCATTGCCGGCCAGAAGGCCGAAGAGATTCTGGATGCGCGCTGGAGCGACACGGTTCCGCTGAGCAATACCGACCGCGCCCAGGTGATGCGGACGGCCGTGGCCTATAGCCTGGCCAATGACGAAGCCAGCCTGAAGCGGGTGCGCGAACATTTTGCGCCCAAGATGAAAGGCACCCCGGACGCCAACCTGTTCGCGGTGCTGTCGTCCGATATCGACCAGCATGGCCTGGCTTTCCGCGAGGCCGCGGCCAAGATCGCGTCGATCGATACCTTGCAGACTTTCATGAAGGACTTTGCCAAGCGCAAGTCCGACGCCAAGAGCTAGAGCTTCTTAGCTTTCAGCCAGGCCAGCGCGCGCTCCACCAGCTGCTCCCAGCCCGGTTCGCCGATCAGCCAATGCCCCATGCCGTCCAACACTTCGGCGGTTGCGCGGTCGCCATATAATTTGGCGATATTTTCTACAGTTGAAGGCGGATTGATCTTGTCCTCGCTGCCGGTGAGAAACAGCATGGGGGCTGTTACCGCATCGGCTTCCACCGCGCTGGCCTGGTTGAAATCCATCGCCCAGTTCATCACTTCGAACATGGCGCGGCCCGACTCGGCCACGAAGCGGCCATAGACAGCGTCGCGCATGTCGCGCGGCAGCCGGTCCAGCGAATGGGCCAGCGCCACGTCGCGGTTGGGCTCCAGCACCTGGTTCCAGTGACCAGGCTGCAGGTGCATCGCGTGGGCGGCGCCGATTTCAAACAGGGTGGTCGGTGTCACGCCCCAGGGCGGCGACGGCGCCAGCAATATCAACGCGGCAACCTCGACGCGCGCCGCCAGCATCTGCGCCAGCAATCCGCCCATGGAATGGCCCACCAGGATGGGGGGTGCTTTTAAAGCCCCGATTTCGCCTTCCAGGTCGGCGGCGTAATCGGCAAGGCCGGTGGTGGCCAATGCCGGGGACGATCGCTTTTCGTCGTGGAAGCGCAGGGGCGGCGCGGTGACGGCATAACCGGCGGCCTCGAATTTTTCCTTCAGCCCCTCCAACGACCAGGGTCCGCAGAAGGCCCCGTGGATCATCACAACGGGAGATTTGCTCATGCCAGGTTTTTGAAAGCGGCAATGACCGCCTTATAGGTTTCGCGCTTGAAAGGCACGATCAGGCCGGGCAAATCGGCAAGACTGACCCATTGGAAGTCCGAGAATTCCGGCTCATGCGCGGTCAGGTCGATATCGGCATCCTTGCCAGTGAAGCGCATGGCGAACCATTTCTGGCGCTGGCCCTTGTATTTGCCGTGAAACGCCACGCCGATCAGGTGCTGCGGCAAATCATATGTCACCCAATCTTCCATCTCAGACATGATTTCGGCCTTGTCGGTGCCGACTTCTTCCTGCAGCTCGCGCTTGGCGGCCTGTTTGGGCGTCTCGCCCTTGTCGATGCCGCCTTGCGGCATCTGCCAGCCTTCCACGCTTTGGTCGATGCGCTTGCCGACGAACACCTTGCCGTCCGTGTTGAACAGCATGATGCCGACACAGGGCCGGTAGGGCAGATCGGAAGAGGAAGACATGACGCGCTTTGTTATTGTTTTGGCGCGGTCACTATGGCCGAAACCGGCACCAGAACAAAGCCGCGCGATTCCAGACCTTTCGCCCAGGCGGCAATGCGCGCGATGGAGACGGGATACAGGAAGGCCGAACCGGCCGCGCTGCCATTGGCGCGGGCCTGGGTTTCGAGTTCCGACAGGCGGCGGTCGATTTCCAGCGCCGTCTGGATGCTGTCCAGCGCAGCCCCGCTCTGCACCGCAGGAATGCCGACCTGGCCGGCCACAGTGGGCACCACCGACTGGCTGGCCGCGCCATTGTCGAAGAAATACAGCCCGCGGCGATTGAGATAGGTCAGGGCCGGCGCCAGCGCCGCGCTGTCCGACAAGAAGCGCTGGCCCAGAAGATTGGTCACGCCGGCATAACCGGTGAAGCGGGTCAGCGCCCAGGTCAGGCGCTGGATGTTGGCGTCCTCATCCTGTCCGGCGCGCAAAGTGTGCGGGCCCGGATCGCTGTCGGGGAAATCGAACGGTTCCATGGGAATTTCGAGCAGGATCTCATGGCCATGCTCGCGGGCTTCGGCCACCCACTGGCCGACATCGCCGGCATAAGGCGCAAAGCCCAGGGTCACCGCCGCGGGCAGGCTCTCCAGCGCCGCTTTGCTGGCGGTCGAGGAAAGTCCCAGTCCGCTGACCACAATGGCGATCTTGAACTTGGTGCCGGGCGCAGCCGGCGCGGCATAGGCCGTCATGGGTTTGCGGCCATCATCGGCGATGCGCGGCAACGGACCCTGGGGCGTGTTCTCCACCAGGGCGGGATCGGCCAGCAGCGCCTTGCCGGCATAGATCGGCTTGGTCACCGGACCGACCACGGCGCCGTCATCGGAAATGGAATAGGCCGTGGTGGTGGGCGGCTTGGGCGTATTCTCGGCCGTTTCGGGCAGGTCCAGCACAATGGTGGGACCATGGGCATGGCCCAAAAGCGTGATGGCCAGCATGCCCGCCGCCAGCAGGCAGACCGTGAAGGACGCGGCAAAAGCCAGCGCGCGCCCGGCCTTGGACGCGAGCAAGCCTTCCGCAGAATCGGCAGCAGCAGCCATGCCGTTATTAGGAATTATGATAGTTAAGACTTGTTAAAGGGACCCCCTCCGGCCTTCGCCGGCTGCTCGAATGTTCGGTCTAACGACCTCACATCCTCGGCCAGCTACGGCCACCTCCCCCTCCTATGTGCTTACGCACATGAGGGGGAGGCGGGTTTGTGCGCTCCAAAGCAAAAAGGCCCGCCAGAGGCGGGCCTTTTTAACTTTTGGGCCTGGCGAGGCTACTGCTTCTTGTCGGGGGCCGGCACGGCGGCCGAGGCGACCGTCATCTTCCCGTGCAGCAGGTCCAGGGCATAGGAGAGCTGGAAGTCGTCATACTTCTGGCCCGGGGCCGGCTTGATCACCGGGGCATTCACCCGCTTGGCCGGGACCGGCTCACCGGTGAGATGGCCGCGCAGATCCGCTTCGGACGGACGCGCCAGCTTGGGAACATTGGCTTCATCGCCCTGCGCCACCTGGATGTCGGGGATGATGCCCTGGGCCTGGATGGAATGGCCGGAGGGGGTGAAGTAGCGCGCCGTGGTCAGTCGCAGCGCGCCGCGATTTTCGCCCAAGGGAATGATGGTCTGCACCGAACCCTTGCCGAAGCTGGTCAGACCGATGACGGTGGCGCGCTTGTGATCCTGCAGCGCGCCGGAGACGATTTCCGAAGCCGAGGCGGTGCCGCCATTGATCAGCACCACCACCGGCTTGCCGTCGGTGACATCGCCGCCCTTGGCGTCATAACGCTGAGTGTCTTCGGGATGACGGCCGCGGGTGGAGACAATCTCACCGGCGCCCAGGAAATCATCCGACACCTGAATCGCCTGATCCAGCAACCCGCCCGGATTGTTGCGCAGGTCCAGCACATAACCCTTGATGCCGGGGCCGATCTGTTTCTTGAGGTCGCGCACGGCCTTTTCCAGGCCCTCGGCGGTCTGTTCATTGAAGCCGGGCATGCGGATATAGCCGATATCGCCTTCGCGGCGATAAGAGGCCGCATCCACCGATACAATGGCGCGCACCAAGGTCACGTCGAACGGCTTCTTTTCGCCTTCGCGCAGGATGGTCAGGGTGATCTTGCTGCCGGACGGGCCGCGCATCTTGTCGATGGCTTCGTTCAATTGCAGTCCGGCGATGGAATTGCCGTCGATGCCGGCGATGCGGTCGCCGGTCTTGATGCCGGCACGCGACGCGGGCGTGCCGTCGATCGGCGAGATCACCTTGATCAACCCGTCTTCCTGGGTGACTTCGATGCCGACGCCGCCGAACTGGCCCTTGGTGGTGATCTGCATGTCGCCATACATCTTGGCGTCCATGTAGCTGGAATGCGGATCGAGGTTCGACACCATGCCCTGGATGGCGGCGTCGATCAGCTCGCTGTCCTTGACCGGGCGCACATAGTTGGCGCGCACGCGCTCAAAGGCGTCACTGAACAAATCGAGCTGGCCATAGGCGGACGCATCATTGGCGCCCTTGGCTTCCGGCAACGCGATCATCGCCGTGGCGAAACCGCCAAACAGACCCAGACCAACAAGCGCAAACTTCTTCATGTACCGTTCGCCTTTCCAAACGCAGGGCGCAGATTCAATTTCAACCACGGCGCGGGTGACTGGCCATGACCGCCATGGCGCACTTCAAAGTAAAGCCGGTCCGCTGAGGGGGCCATGGTTCCAACCGGCTCGCCCGCCAGCAACTGATCGTTTGGCTTTACCGTCACGCGTCCCAGTCCCGCCAGGACCACATCGTAGCCGGTGGTTATCTCCAGGATCAACACTTGTCCGGCCTTATGGTAAGGGCCGGCGTAAAGAACTTTTCCGTCCGCCGGGGCAATGACTTGGGCCCCCGGGGCGGTTGCATAATAAAGGCCCGAATTGGCGGCATCCCCGCCGCTCACCACCGAACCCACGACCGGTTCCAGCAGGGAATTCTTGGCCAGCCCCCCCAGGGAACCGGTGTTTTCTGCGGTTACCACGACGACGCTTTGATCCGGGGTGCCGCCCTGGCGCAGCGCCTTGACCCGTGCCAGCAGCGCCTGAAAGTCGGCGGCCTGGCGCGCCACCAGTTCCAGCTGCGACTTGAGGGTTCCATAGCTTTGGGCGGCGCCGGCGGCTTCCTGTTCCTTCCTCGCCAGAAGTTCATCCAGTTCCCCGCGCGCGATGGTCAGGCGCGCAGCTGTATCGGCAGCCTCGGCCTGCTGCTGTTCCAATTCCTTGCGCGTGCGCTTGAGGGCGTCGATACGCCGCGACAGGCTGGCGGCCTGGGCATAGACCGAGGGCAGAGATGCGCCGATCAGCATCGAGCCCCGCGCCGCGCCCAGTGCATCGTCAGGACGCATGGCCAGTGCCGGCGGCATGTCATGCTGCAACCGTTCCAGCACGCCGATCAGCTTGGTCACCGCCACCCGGTCATTGGCGAACCCGGCGCTGAGACGCGCATCTTCTATGGTGAGCTGGATGATCCGGGCATTGTTGTCCACCTGCTGGCGTTCCAGGCTTTCGATGCGCGCGGCGGTGGCGATCAGCTTCTTGCGCAAGGCAGCGGCCTCGGCTGTCAAGCTCTCGCTTTTTTCCCGGGCGCTGGCCAGTTGCGGCTGGCCCTGTTTCAATTCCGACGACAGGCTTTGCAGCTGTTGTGAACTGGACGGCAATTTCGCCAGGGACTTGCCGGGCAAGGCGTGACTGAGATCCATCACCGGTTCGGGTGCCCGGGCGACAATCGGCGCGGGGCGCGGCGTCGGCTTGATGACATCGACGCGCTGAAGAATTTTCACCGGCCGCGCCGGTTTCGCCATCACCGGCGATGCGGCGACCAGCAACGACAGGAAGAGCGCGCGCCTCACGCGCCGCGCACCAGCAATGGCTCTTTTACAAGCAAAGAGTGGCCGGTCATCAGCGCAGGCTGGGCAAGACCCATCATGTCCAGCACCGTGGGTGCGACATCGGCCAGGCGGCCATTTTCAAGCCTGCACCCCTGCGGCGCACCGAACACCAGAATCGGCACATCCAGCGTGGTGTGCGCCGTGTAAGGCTCATGGGTGTGCGGGTCTTCCATCATCTCGATATTGCCGTGGTCGGCAGTCAGCAACATCCGGCCGCCGACAGTCTCCAACGCGGTGCGCAGGCGCCCCAGACATTCATCGATCGTATCCACCGCCTTGATCGCGGCGCTCATGATGCCGGTATGGCCCACCATGTCGGGATTGGCATAGTTGCAGACGATCAGGTCGTATTTGCCTGACAGGATCGCCTCTTCCAGCTTGTCCGTCACCTGATAGGCGCTCATCTCCGGCTTGTGATCATAGGTCGCGACCTTGGGGCTGGGCACCAGGATGCGGTCCTCGCCTTCGAACACGTCTTCGCGCCCGCCGTTCAGGAAGAAAGTGACATGGGCGTATTTCTCGGTCTCGGCGATGCGCAGCTGCTTCATGTGATGTTCGG
Organism: Alphaproteobacteria bacterium; assembly: GCA_947373775.1. The sequence continues at coordinate 2,055 of CANBZE010000053.1, read as the reverse complement.
CGATCACCTGGCCCAGAGTCTCGCGCACATCTTCGGGCGGAAACACCGCGCCCATCAGCGGTTTCAGCGCCTCAGAATATTCGGTGAGGCCCGCCGCAGCGCCGAATGACGCCACGCGCGTGCGCGCAAAGCCGGCGAAACTCTTGTCCAGCAGAGCGGCGGAAATTTCCCGCGCCCGGTCGGCGCGAAAGTTGGCGAACAACAGCACGTCGCCATCTTCAACCCCGGCATAATCGCCCAGCACACAGGGCAGCAGGAATTCGTCGGTGACATCGGCCTGGTAAGACGCATCGATCGCTGCGGCCGCATCGTCGAAGCGCCGGCCCGAAGCCTCGACGATCGCGTCATGACATTGCTGCACCCGGTCCCAGCGCTTGTCGCGGTCCATCGCGTAATAGCGTCCCGATAACGTGGCGAGTCGCACCCCGGCCAGGCCCTGGATGTCACCCGAAAATTTCGCCACAAACCCGCGCCCGCTCTTGGGCGGGGTGTCGCGGCCATCCAGAAAGGCATGCACAAACACCGGCACACCGGCGGTGCTGACGATCTTCACCAGGGCGGCGATGTGATCCTGATGGGAATGCACCCCGCCAGGCGACAACAGGCCCATGATATGCACCGCGCGCTGGGCGCTTTTGGCCTTGTCGATCAGCGCCAGCAGAACCGGGCGGCGCGCCAGCGATCCATCCTCGATGGCGACGTCGATGCGTGGCAGGTCCTGGGCCACTACCCTCCCTGAGCCGATATTCATGTGTCCCACTTCGGAATTGCCCATCTGGCCCTTGGGCAATCCCACCGCGCCGCCCGAAGTCGCCAATAGCGCATGCGGGCATTCCGCCAGCAGCCGCGTGTAGTTGGGCGTGGTCGCGGCGGCGATGGCATTGTCGGGTGCGGGATCGGGCCGCCAGCCCCAGCCATCCAGAATGCAAAGCAGCGTGGTGGGCATGAAGAATCCTGAAACGATGTACGAAAATAGGAAGCCGCAGCCCGCCTGTCTATCCGCTTAGCGGAAATCCGGGCCTGCCACCCAGATCACCAGCGACTTGCGCACGCCCGATTCGGTGGGCGACACCCGGTGCAGGACATAGGAGGGGAAAGCGACAATCGTTCCCCGGGCGGTTTCCGCCGGATAGGCGCCGTCGCCGGCTTCGATCACCAGGCGGCCGCCTTCATAATCCGCTGGATCGGACAGTTGCAGGCTGAGCGAGATCTTGCGCGGTTCCGGATTGTGGACGCCCAAGTCCACATGCCAGTTGTAATGGCCGCCTTCGGCGCCTTCATAGATGGTGTACTGCAGGCCCTTCTCCAGACCGTAAATTTCGTAGTGGTAGATTTCGTTGTTGAGGCGAAGCACCACCTCTTCCAGCCGGACAAAAAGCCATTCGCTGTCGGCATCACGATTGATCCAGGCGACGCGGGTGATGCGATGGTGATCGGCGGCGTCCTTGCCATATTCCAGCTGGGCGCGCATCGGCGACAGGCCGTCGCCAAGCGCGATAATCCTGTCCAGCTCGGCCGGGGTGAAGGCATCCTTCCACACCGCCACTTTATGTCCCCCGATAACGACAGGCGAAGTTTCGCTCATCGCAGCTTGGGACCGGTCGTCCATGCCACCAGCGCCTTGCGCGTGCCCCTGGTACAGGGCGTGACGCGGTGCAGGACATAGGAGGGAAAGCCGACCACCGCGCCATGGGTGCGCGGCGCGGTTTCGACCTTGTTGCCGGCCTGGAATTCCAGGTTGCAGCCTTCGTAATCGGACGGATCGCTCAGCTGCACCGAAATGGAAAACTTGCGCTGCACCTTCAGAGGCCCCTGGTCGACATGCCAGTCATAATGGCCGCCTTCGGTCCCGTTATAGATGGTGTATTGCAGATTCTCGGAAAAGCCGCGCAGGTCGAACTGATAGGAGTGGTCATTCAGCGAACGGGCGACGCGCTGGATGCGGTCATAGATCCACTGGCTTTGCGGCGTAGGCGGCATCCAGGCCGTCTGGGTGATGCGGATATCCTGGCGGATGGCGCCATCGGGATCGCCGGATTTCACGGTGGCCGTTTC
>CANBZE010000052.1 GCA_947373775.1 Alphaproteobacteria bacterium | reverse complement strand
AAATGCACAGGCCCTGGAAATCTCCGATGATCTGACGATCAGCGGTTATGCCGACTTGCGCGGCGTGGCGCCGACAAGCCAGGCAAGCTGGCTGCAAGGTGGCCTGGGCAAATTCCGTTATGGCGGCAAGCAGTATGGCGGCGCCGAGGGCGTGGTGCAGGCCGAACTGAAACTGGGCGATATGTTTCACGCGGTGACGGTGCTGCGCGCCGAGCCGCAGACCCCCGGCGTGGTGGACGCGCTGGAAACCTATCTGCGCTACGACGATTCCGGCGGCGGCGATTTTTCCTGGTCGGTGAAAGGGGGCGCCTTCTTTCCCACCATCAGCCTGGAGAATGACGATCTGGGTTGGGCCAGTCCCTATACCCTGACGCCGTCGGCCATCAACAGCTGGATCGGCGACGAACTGCGCACCATCGGCAGCGAAGGCACGCTGCGCTGGAAAAGCAGCATCGGCACCATCTCGCTGATCGGCGCGGCGCTGTGCTGCAATGACCAGAACGGCACCCTGATGGCCTCGCATGGCTGGACCATGGACGACCGGCCCACCGGATTGCTGGAGCGGGTGCGGCTTTCATCCCAGAGCCAGAAGCTGTTCTTCGCGCCGCTCTATGCGCGCACCGGCGAGTTCGATGAGATCGACGGCCATGTCGGCTGGTATGCGGGCGCCACCTGGACCGTGCCGGACTGGGGCAAGATCTCGGTGATCCGCTATGACAATGAAGGCGATCCCTACGCCAAGACCTTGCGCGACAGCGGCTGGGACACGCGTTTCTGGAGCGTGGGCGCGCGCACCAATATCGGACCGGTGGTGCTGATCGCGCAGGGCATGCGCGGCTCCACTATCGTGGCGGGGCCGACCTTCATCGCCAACACCAAGTTCCAGTCCGCCTTTGGCCTGGCCAGCTACGACCTGGACGACTTCCGCTTCAGCGTCCGCGAAGATCTGTTCGCCACCCGCCGCGCCGGCGCCACAAACGCCATCTGGTCGGAGGATGGCGACGCCACCACCGGCGCCATTTCCTTTACCGGGATCGACAGGTTCCGCATCACCGCCGAGCTGATCCGCATGAACAGCAGCCGCGGCGAATATGTGCCGGCCGGTCTGGGTCTGCACCGCACCGACCGGCAGTTCCAGCTGGATGTGCGCTACTTCTTCTAAGTTCCACCCTTCCTCACACCAAACTGTCATGGCCCACCGGAGTGTGGGCCATCCAGTTGGGCTCGCGATATTTCTGTTGGGCGGGCGCTGGCGTCATCTGGATGGCCCGCAGTCGCGGGCCATGACAATGGTATAGGGGCTTGCACTGTATGATAGTTGTCATACAATACGACAATGCTTGATGGTCTTACCGTCCAGAACAACGGCGTTCCCATCTACGTCCAGCTGCGCGAGCAGGTCCTGGCCCTGATTGGCCGGGGTGTTCTGAAGCGCGGCGCCCAGCTTCCCACCATGCGCCAGGTGGCGGTGGCGTTGAAGATCGACCTCAACACCGTGCAGCGCGCCTATGCGGAACTGGAGCGCGATGGCGTACTGACCAAGCTGCGTGGCGTCGGCACCTTCGTCACGGACGACGCGCCATCTCCGCCACCACGCCAGGCGCGAAAGCAGGCGCAGGATTTCGCCTATCGCATCGCGGCCCAGGCCAAGGGACAGGGCATCGCGCTGGAGGAACTGGCCGACGCGCTGGCGCGGCTGGCGGAGCGCGGGTCATGAGCCTGTTCCCCTTTGTTGTCGGCGCCATATTGTTCTGGATCGTGCTGACCAACGTGATGGGCAAGATCGGAAAAATGAAGGATCAGCCGGCGCCCGCATTTGTGCGCCGCGCCGCCGACATGGACAGTCTTGGCCTGACCGCGGCGGTACGGGCGGCGCGTAACAACAACATATCCCAACAGACTTCAACGGAGGTTCATATGAACGCCATCAGTGCAGTCGTCTTCTTGCTGTTCGTGGGCGGTGCGGCGCTGTCGCACCTTTCCGGCATGCCCATCGCGCTTACCATCGTCCTGGCGCTGATCGGCATCTTCCTGGGCTATTCCATCAAGATGGCGCAGCAATGGGAACGGGCCGTGGTGTTGCGGCTGGGCAAGCTGCACTCCGTCAAGGGGCCGGGCCTCTTCATCCTGATCCCGATCCTGGACGCGGTGACGACCTGGGTCGACCAGCGTATCCGCACCACCGAGGTCAATGCCGAGCAGGCCCTGACCAAGGATACGGTGCCGGTGAATGTGGACGCCATCGTGTTCTGGATGGTGCATGACCCCGAACGTGCTGCCCTGGAAATTATCGACTATGTCAGCGCCGTCCAGCGGGTGGCCCAGACCAGCTTGCGCGAAATGATCGGTTCTTCGGTGCTGTCGGCGCTGCTGTCGGACCGCAAGGCCGCGGACGCCGAACTCAAGGCGGTGATCGGCTCCAAAACCGCCGAATGGGGCGTGACGGTGAACTCGGTGGAAATCCGCGACGTCGCCATTCCCGCCAATTTGCAGGACGCCATGAGCCGCCAGGCCCAGGCCGAGCGTGAGAAACAGGCGCGCGTCATCTTGGGTTCGGCGGAAGAGGAAGTGGCGCAGAAATTCGTCAATGCGGCAAAGCTCTACGCCACCAGCCCGGAAGCGCTGCAGCTGCGCGCCATGAACATCATCTACGAGACCACCAAGGAACGCGGCGCCACGATCCTGATGCCGACCAGCATGGTGGATGCGATGAATCCCGGCGCCGCCGCCTTTGCCCTGAACATGGCCAGGAACGACGCCGGCCGGGACGCGCCGTCCACCTCGGTGCCGCAAGTGCCGAAGAGTTGAAGTCTCACCCTCCCGAAGGGGGGCCTAGACGACCCGTTCGGTCTTGCCGTCCAGGCCCATGATGTAGAACTCGCACCCCAGGTCGGGATGGGTCTTGGCCAGCTTGGCCTTCACCTGTTCCATGACGGTCTTGTGCTGGGCGGTTTCGCCGGCGGCGTCGGCCTTGTAGTCCTTGCCGAAGGCGACCTTGAAGGCGCCGCAGTCGCGGTGATCCACCACGATCACCTTCTTGATGTGATGCAAGGTCTTGGCGATGCCGATGTGATCCCAGAAGGCGGCGTTGGATGACGGAAACTTGTCCGACACCGCCGCCAGCGAGGCGCCGGCCAGCGAGACCTGGTCGTAATCGTTGGTCATGTGTTTGCCGTCAAAGAACCTCACCGCATCGTCCACCAGCCGGAAATCGATGCAGGTTATGGCCAGGGCGGTGACGGCCGCCGCCTGGGCGGTTCCCGGCAAAGCCGCGGCGCCGGTGGCGCCCGCCAGCAATTTGGCCAGCGAACGGCGGTCTATTTTGCAATCGCACATAAATATTGCCCCTAAAAAATCCCCGCGCCTTTTACCACAAAATTTGTGACAGGCGAGACGCGCGTCTTGCATTGGCCGCCGCCCGGCGCGAGCATGCCCCATCTGGAACGGGCGCCGCGCCCATCTCTGGGCCCCGCCCGAAGCCAACAGCTTCGAACGATGCGGAGGCGCACATGACAGCCCGAACCACCACCCGTATAAAAGCCGCGCCGCGCGCCATCGCGCTGGTGGGGCCACATGGCGGCGGCAAGACTTCATTGTTGGAAAGCATCGCGGCCGTCACCGGCGCGGTGGTGCGCAAGGGCTCGGTGGCCACCGGCTCCAGCCTGGGCGATTCCTCGCCTGGGGCACGCGCCCGCCAGATGAGCGTGGAGATGAATGTCCTGACCACCCAGTATCTGGGCGAGGAGTTCACCTTCCTGGATTGCCCCGGCTCCATCGAGTTCATCGCCGACACCTTGAACCTGCTGCCCGGGATCGACGCTGCGGTGGTGGTGTGCGAGCCGGACGCCGCCAAAGCCGCCATGTTGCAGCCCTTCTTCAAGCGGCTGGCCGATGCGCATGTGCCGCATCTGTTGTTCATCAACAAGTTCGACAAGGCGCGGGGGCCGCTGCGGGCGTTGCTCACGGCCTTGCAGCAGGCCAGCGACACCCCGCTGCTGCTGCGCCAGATTCCCATCTGGGCGGAAGGCATTCCCGCCGGCTTTGTCGATCTTGCGCTGGAACGGGCCTTCGCCTACCGACCCCATGCCGCCAGCGAGGTGGTGGATATCGCCGACTATGCCCGCGAGAAGGAAGCCCGCTTCCAGATGCTGGAAAAGCTGGCCGACCATGACGAGAATTTGATGGAAGAACTGCTGGGCGATATCGAGCCGTCACGTGAGGAAGTGTTCGGTGATATCAAGCGCGAACTGGCGGAGGCGCTGGTGGTGCCGGTGCTGATCGGCTCGGCCGAAGGCGACAATGGCGTGCGCCGGCTGCTCAAATCGCTGCGCCATGACGCGCCGGATGTGTCGGCGGCTGCCAAAAGGGCCGGGTTGGAAACGCCCGGCGAGGCGGTGGTGCAGGTGATCAAGACCTTCCATGGTGGCCATGGCGGCAAGCTCAGCCTGGTGCGGGTGCTGCGCGGTTCTTTGAAGGATGGCGCGGTCCTGCATGGAGAAGGTGGGCGCGAAGCGCGCATCGGCGGCATCTTTGCGCTGGCCGGCGACAAGCAGATCAAGCGCAACGCCGCACAAACGGGCGACACGGTGGCGCTGGCGCGGATGGAAGGCTTCACCACCGGCGAGACCCTGTCCATGGCAAAGAATGGCGGCGGCCGCGCGCCGACCGAACGCCTCACGCCCGTGTACCGGCTGGCGGTGGCGGCGCAGGACCGCAAGGACGAGGTCAAGCTCAGCGCCGCGATCGCCAGGCTCACCGAGGAAGATCCGTCATTGGTGTTCGAGCACAATGGCGAAACCCAGGAGATGATCCTGGCCGGGCAGGGCGAGATTCATCTCAAGGCGGCGGTGGAAAAGCTGCAAAGCCGCTACGGCCTGACATTGGCGACCCGCGCCGCGCGAGTGCCCTATCGCGAAACCATCCGAAAATCCGCGCATGTCCAGGGCCGTCACAAGCGCCAGTCGGGCGGTCATGGCCAGTTCGGCGATGTGACGATCGAGATCAAGCCCTTGCCGCGCGGCAGCGGCTTTGCGTTCGAGGACCGCATCAAGGGCGGCGTGGTGCCCAAGCAATGGATACCGTCGGTGGAAAAGGGCGTGCGCGAATTCATGAAGGCGGGCCCCTTGGGCTTTCCGGTGGTGGATATCGCCGTGGCGCTGACCGATGGCTCCTATCACACGGTGGATTCCTCCGATGCCGCTTTTCAGACCGCCGGCCGCCTGGCGATGAGCGAAGGCATGCCGGACTGCGCGCCCGTGCTGCTGGAGCCGATCATGCGGGTGCAGGTGCATGTGCCGTCGGATGCCACCGCCAAGGTCAATGCCCTGGTCAGCGGCCGGCGCGGTGCGCCCCTGGGCTATGACGCGCGCGAAGGCTGGCGCGGCTGGGACACGGTGCGGGCGCAGATGCCGCTGTCGGAAGTGTCGGACCTGATCGTGGATTTGCGTTCCCTGACGCAAGGCGTGGGAACCTATGAGATGGAATTCGACCGGCTGGCGGAACTGGGCGGCAAGCTGGCGGAAACGATTGTCGCGACGCGCAAGGCGGCCTGACGGCAAATAAAAGGCGGGCGGCACAGCCTGTTAGGGCGCGCCGCCCGCCAGTTTTAAACCTCGCTCAAGGGGGAGGAGAGCGAAGTCATGGCCGCCTCCGGGGGGAGAGAAGGCGGTACACAGGAAAGATAATGCGGCTTTTGCCGCTTTCAAGGGCCGGTCAAAACGCCGGAATTCAGTCATTTCCGCGACGGCCGTCCTTATGGTCCTGCTGCGCACGCAGGGCCTCTGCGTCCGCCTGGTCTAGGACGCGGGTCTGCAACTCCACACTCTGGATGATGCACTGGTTGGGGCCGACAGGATCGTTCATCAGGATTTCGTCGCCCCGTTCGATGCAGGAAAGCGTGCCAACGCCGCGGCTCTTGAAAGCCAGGCCGAACTGAAACTGCAGATTATAACAGCGTCCCATGAAGTTGAGCCGGTAGCGCTGGCGGGAAAGGTCGGTGACGATCAGTGAGCGGTTCCCCGGCACCACCTGATAGTCGTAAATGTTGCGCTGCCGCAGGCAGGGCGCCTCGCGCTTGTCTTGCTCACGATAAGGCTGAGCCATGACCGGTACGGTGACGCAGCCAAGCGTGGCGGCGAGAACGAGGGAACGGATCATCGGAAATCTCCTGTCGCCCTCCGGTGAGTATACGCGCGACGCGCCCGCCGGATCAATTTGGGGTATACCGGCGCGGGCAGTGGATGGGTTCACCATGGAGAGACAGATGCGGTGCAGCATTTTTGGCATCCTGTGCAGCGGTTTTCTGGCGCTTTGCTTGCCGGCCGCCGCTCAATCCACATCGGCACCGCATTTCCATGTGGTGACGGTGGATTTCGGCACTGCGGCGGAAAATTTCGACCGCTTCAAGACGATGATGGCCGAGAACGCTAAGGCTTCGGTGGCGAATGAGCCCGGCTGCCGCGAATTCAATGTCTATGAGCTGGCCACCACCCCGGACCACCTGTTCCTGTATGAGGTCTATGACGACGAGGCGGCATTCCAGCAGCATCTGGCCGCGGTCCATTACAAGCACTTCAAAGAAGTGTCGGACCCGATCATCACCTCGCGCGGCGTTACGCGCGGGACTATGCTGGTGTCATACCGCAAACCTTGATGAGGTCCATGATGAAAATCCTGTCTGGCATCGCCGGGTGCGCTTTTCTGATTTTCGCCGCGGCACAAGCCGAAACCCCGCCCATCGGCGCACACGATCCCGAAGCCATCACCTGCAACGCACCCGAACTGGTGGCTGCGTCCAAGGCGCGTGGCTGGCCGCTCTGCGTGCAGAACGAGATGCTGGACAGGCTTGGCGCCATGTCGTTGGCATCCGCGCCTATAGTGGACCGTCCCAGCGGCGAAGGCGATCCTGCCGCCGTCACCTGCCGCGCGCGCCAGGAATTGACCGGAACCCGGGTCATGGGCCCGGAGACCTGCGCCCATAACAGCTTCTGGGCCAAGTTGGCGGTGGATGGTTGCGTCCTCAGCCCCGGCAGCCGCACCATCCTGCGCCTGGGAACCACCAAGGTCCTGAAGCCGCTGGCCTGCACCCGAATCCAGGGCCGCAACGGGGTGATGCCACCGACTTTCTTCTAAAAAGCGGCGCTTTTTCAGGAAGATGGACGGAAGGATAGTGTCCCGCTACAAGGGGCGCGTCTGCTGCTTTGAGCGGGCTTTGGAGCGTTTCATGCGTGTTTTTGTGGGTGCCGTGCTGGCCGCCAGCCTTCTGGCGAATGGCGCGTTCGCGCAAGCCCTGGCCCCGGGCCGTCCGGCCGGCGTGCAGCAGGCCCGCATGACGTCTCAAACCACCGCTTTGATGATTGGTACCGGTGCGGTGATCATGGCCGGCGTCGGCATCCTGATCTCGGGCACCAGCTCGGCGCTCAGTTCGCAGGTCATCGGCAGCCAGAACAATATCGTGGCCCCGCCGGTCAGCACCACGACCACAACCACGACCACGACCACGACCACGACCGGCTGATCAGTACTGCCAGTCCTTGGAAGACTTGACCGCGAAGTCGCGGAACGCCGCCACGCGCTTGGACTGGCGCAGGGCATCGGCATAGACCAGATGCACATCGAAACCGGGCGCCGCCACATCGGGCAGCACCCGTTCCAGTTCCGGATGCTGGGCGGCGACATAGTCCGGCACCACCCCGATCCCCAGACCTGCTTCGGTCGCCTGCAGGATGCCGGTGATGTTGTTGATGCGGATGATGCGGCCCTTGCCGCCGGGCTTGGCGTTCTTCTTGAACGCTTCCAGCAGCCAGTTGATGTCGCGGATCTCCGGCACCGCCGTCTCGCCATAGACGATGATGGCGTGGTCGGCGACATCTTCCAGTGTGGCGGGGGCGGGATGCTCCTTCAGGTACGTCTTGGCGGCGTACATGTGATAATGGACGGTGAAGAGCTTGCGCTGGATCAGGTCGGCCTGGACCGGGGCGCGCATGCGGATGGCCAGATCGGCCTCGCGCTGGGCCAGATCCAGCTCCTTGTCGTCCATCACCAGATGCACTTCGACTTCCGGATATTGCGCCAGGAAGGCGCCAAGCCGCGGCAACAGCCAATAGGCGCCGATGCCGTGGCTGGCGGTGATCTTCAGCGCGCCGCGCGGGCTTTCATGGACATTCTTGAGCGCTTCTTCGGCGGAGGCCAGACGTCCCAGCACGTCGGTGACGGCGGTGAACAGCAGTTCGCCTTCATCGGTCAGCGTCAGGCCGCGGGCATGACGCTGGAACAGTGGGGTGGAGATTTCCTCTTCCAGCGCGCTGATCTGGCGGCTGACCGCCGACTGCGACAGGCCCAGGCTCTGGCCGGCATGGGTGAAGCTTCCCGCCGACGCGACGGCGTGGAAGATGCGAAGCTTGTCCCAATCCATGACCAGTCCCCCTCGAATAAGCGCCCCTAGACGAGCGCCAAGTCACCCGTGTGCGCGCCGGCCAGAAAGCGTTCGGCTTCCAGCGCCGCCATGCAGCCCATGCCCGCCGCCGTCACGGCCTGGCGGAACACCTTGTCCTTGACGTCGCCGGCGGCGAACACGCCCGCCACGGATGTATGCGTGGAATCCGGCGCGGTCTTGATATAGCCGCTCTCGTCCATGTCGAGTTGGCCGTGGAACAGGCCGGTGGCGGGCGAATGGCCGATGGCGATGAACAGGCCATGCACCGATTGTTCATGGACCGAACCGGTGACGGTGTTGCGCAGCTTCACGCCGGTGACGCCCTTGGGCTCGGTGGTGCCCAGCACTTCGGCGATCTCGGTGTCGTAGAGGATGTCGATCTTCTTGTTGGCGTTCAGCCGCGCCTGGTTGGTCTTGTCGGCGCGCAGGAAGTCGCGGCGGTGCACCAGGGTGACCTTGTCGGCGAAGTTGGTGAGGAACAGCGCTTCCTCGACGGCGGTATTGCCGCCACCGACCACCGCGACGTCCTTGCCGCGATAGAAGAAGCCGTCGCAGGTGGCGCAGGCCGAGACGCCAAAGCCCTGGAAGGCGCTTTCGCTGGGGATGCCC
>CANBZE010000051.1 GCA_947373775.1 Alphaproteobacteria bacterium | reverse complement strand
GGTGTCGGGCGGGATTTTCAGGGACATGATGTCGGCACGGACGCGGCGATAGACCTCCTCCGCCAACCCGGAGGGGCGGGCGATGGTGCGGTCGGCCGTTTCATTCAGCACTGACGCCAAGGAACTTCACCCACGGAAAGGCTGGCTTTTGCCATTGACCGGGCGGAGCATAACCCATACGTTTCGGAAATCCTATAGGATATTTGATCCGTGAAGGTCGCCGTCGAGGAAGTCCGCAAGCTGGCCGAGGGCATCCTGCTCGCCAATGGCGTGCCGGCGACTCATGCCGCGACCCAGGCGGGCCTGTTCATCGAAGCAGAGATGCGCGCCATTCCCTCGCACGGGCTGCTGCGCCTGCGCCGGGTGATCGAGCGCATCCATGCCGGCCTGTCCAACCCCACCACCACGGGCAACCAGCAATGGACCGCCCGCTCCTTCCTGTCGGTCGACGGCGAACGCGGCCTGGGACCCGTGATTGCGATGGCAGCGCTGGCCACGATCATCCCTCGGGCGCGCGAAGACGGCATCGCCATTGCCGCTATCCGCAATACCAATCACCTGGGCGCGCTGGCTTACTATGCCGAGCATGTCGCCAGGCACGGTCTCACCTGCATCGCGCTGACCATCTCCGAGGCGCTGGTGCATCCCTGGGGTGGGCGCAAGGCGATGATCGGCACCAACCCCATCGCCATCGGCGTGCCCGCCGATCCGGCGCCGATGGTGCTGGACATGGCCACCGGCCTTGTCTCCATGGGCAAGATCCATGACCACGCCAATCGCGGCGCGCCGATTCCGCTGGGCTGGGCGCTGGACGAGAATGGCGATCCCACCACCGACGCCTCCGCCGCCAAGAAAGGCGCCATCGCGCCGTTCGGCGGACCCAAGGGTTATGCGCTGGGTATCGCTTTCGAAGTGCTGGTGGCGAGTCTGGCCGCGTCAGCCATCGGCACCGGCGTGAAGGGCACGCTGGATTCGGTGAATGTCTCCAACAAGGGCGATATCTTCATCGTCATCGCCCCGCCCCATGCCGAGGGCGCCAAGGCGCTGGTGACCGATTACCTGGAAAGCATCCGCGCCGCCGCGCCGTCTGATCCGGAACATCCGGTACTGGTGCCGGGCGACCGCGCCCATGCCGTGCGCGCCCAGTCGGAAAAGCGCGGCATGTTCATCGATGACGGCCTGTGGGCCGACCTGCAGAAGCTGTCTCAAGATTCGAAAAAGGAAACGTCATGACCCAATTGTTCGGCGCCCTGCGCCTGCCCGCCTCGGTGATCTTCGGCTCCGGCCAGCGCGCCGCGCTGGGCATGATGACGGCCGGGATCGGCAGCAGAGCCCTGATCTGCACCGATGCGCGCATGGCCGGCGATGCCCAGTTCAAGGCTATCGTCGCCGATCTGGAAGCCAATGGCGTGAAAACCAGGGTTTATGACCGCACCGAAGCCGACCTGCCGATCGAAGGCATTTCCGGCTGCGTCACCGAATGCGCCGACTTCAACCCGGATGTGGTGCTGGGCATCGGCGGCGGCAGCTGCATGGACATGGCCAAATGCGTCGCGGTGCTGCTCAAGCATGGCGGCAGCTTGCGCGACTATTATGGCGAAAACAAAATCCCAGGCCCGGTGGCGCCGGTGATTGCCGTGCCCACCACGGCGGGCACCGGATCGGAAGTCACGCCTGTGGCGGTGATCGCCGATACCGAGCGTGGCACCAAGGTCGGTATTTCCAGCCCCTATCTCCTTCCGAAGATCGCAGTGTGCGATCCGGAACTGACCCTCACCTGTCCGCCCGGCCTGACTGCGGTGAGCGGCGCCGACGCCCTGACCCATGCCATTGAAAGCTTCACCGCCGCGGCCCGCGAAGTGACGCCCGACCTCACCGTCAAGAATGTGTTCGTGGGCAAGAATGTCCTGAGCGACACCTTCGGCCTGTTGGCGCTCAAGAACATCTTCAAGGCGCTGCGCACCGCGGTGAAGGACGGCAAGAATATCGAGGCGCGCGAGCAGATGATGCTGGCCTCGCTGGCCGCCGGCTGCGCTTTCGGCGCGGCAGGCACCGCGGCGGCGCATGCCATCCAGTACCCGGTTGGCAATGAGACCCATACCCCGCACGGCATGGGCGTGGCGCTGCTAATGCCCTATGTGATGGAGTTCAACCGGCCCAATTGCGTGAGCTGCTTTGCCGAAATCGGCCGCGCCATCGGCCTGTCCGGCAGTGACGAAGAACTGTCCCGCAAGCTGATTGATGAAGTCGCCAGCCTGCTCAAGGACATCGGCATCCCGGTGACCTTGAAGGAACTGGGCCTGCCGGAGGACAAGCAGGACTGGACGGCGGAAAGCGCCATCGGCGCCGCCCGCCTGATCAACAACAATCCGAGGCTGCTGGATGTGGACGCCCTGAAGGCGATCACCCGCGCCGCCTTCTCCGGCGACCGCGCCACCCTGGCTTCCTAATTAATAGAGAGAGACATGACCCACACCGTCACCATTCCCACACCCAAGACCGGCCCCGCGCCTTTCCCCATCCCCACCGATCTGTGGATCGGCGGCAAATGGGTGGAAGCCGCCAGCAAAAAGCGCGTCGATGTCTTCGATCCCTCGACCGGCAAGAAGATCACCGATGTCGCCGACTGCGACGCCGATGACGCGCTGGCCGCGGTGGCGGCCGCCGACAAGGCCGCCGCCGCCTGGGCCGCGACCACGCCGCGCTTTCGCGCCGAGATCCTGCGCAAATGCTATGAGAAGATCGTCGAGAATATCGAATGGCTGGCCTACCTGATCAGCCTGGAAAACGGCAAGGCGCTGCCCGACGCGCGCGCTGAAGTGCTGTATTCCGCCGAGTTCTATCGCTGGTATGCCGAGGAATGCTGCCATGTGCTGGGCGAACTGGCCCTGGCGCCGGCCAGCGGCGCACGCATTCTGGTGCAGTATCAGCCCATCGGCATCGCGCTGTTGATCACGCCGTGGAATTATCCGGCGGCGATGGCCACCCGCAAGATCGCGCCGGCGCTGGCAGCCGGCTGCACGGTGGTGCTGAAGCCCGCCACCGAAACCCCGCTGACCGCATTCGCCGTCGCCCAGATCATGCATAACTGCGGCGTTCCGGCCGGTGTGGTCAATGTCGTCACCACCGCCAAGGCCAGCCCGCTGTCCAAGGCTGTGCTGCACGATCCGCGCGTGCGCAAGATTTCCTTCACCGGCTCGACCCCGGTGGGCCGCGCCCTGCTGCACGAAGCGGCCGACCAGGTGATTTCCTGCGCCATGGAACTGGGCGGCAATGCGCCCTTTATTGTCTGCAAGGATGCCAACCTGAACGATGCGCTGGACGGCGCCATGCTGGCCAAGATGCGCAACAGCGGCGAAGCCTGCACCGCCGCCAACCGCTTCTATGTCCACAAAGACATTTATCAGCCTTTCACCGACGGCATGGTCGCGCGCATGTCGGCGATCAAGCTGGGCGAAGCCACCGATCCGGAATCGACTTTGGGCCCGATGGTCAATGAGAAGTCCGTCGCCAAGATCGCCGAACTGGTGGATGACGCCGTGGCCAAGGGCGCCAAGCTGCTGCTGGGCGGCCAGCGCCTGAACCGCCCCGGCTATTACTATCCGCCCACCGTGCTGTCCGATGTGCCGGACAATGCCGACATGATGAAGGAAGAAATTTTCGGGCCGGTGGTCTCGCTGCAATCCTTCACCGACGAAGCCGAAGCCATAGCCAAGGCCAACGACACCGAGTACGGCCTGGCGGCTTATGTCTATACCCAGGACCTCAAGCGCGGCATGCAGATCTGCGAGAAGCTGGAAGCCGGCATGCTGGGCCTCAATCGCGGGTTGATGTCGGACCCGGCAGCGCCGTTCGGCGGCGTCAAGCAGTCGGGTCTGGGCCGCGAAGGCTCGCACCACGGCCTGATCGAGTTCTGCGAGATCAAGTACGTCTCGACGAACTGGTAGAGCGTCAGGAAGAGCAACTCACTTCCAGACCACACATGTCTGGCGGCGGCGGCGCGGCGAAAGCTTCGTCGCCGTCATGGCTTTGGAACGGTGACTGAACCAATTTGAAGATGCGGTCCAAAGTGGCGATGTCGCCACGGTCTTCCACGGCACGGATGGCGGTTTCCGCCACCCAGTTGCGCAGGATGTATTTGGGATTGACCTCGTTCAGGTCCAGGACGTGCTCGCGCTCGGTACGGACCCGGTAGCGCGACAGCCAGGCTTGCGCATCGACATTGGCCGGCCCGAACAGTGCCAACCAATCGGCATCTTCGCCGCTGAGATTGCGGAAGCTCAGCGTGTAGTCCGCCCGCGCCTTGGTCATCAGGTTCAGCAGGTCGCCGACCAACTGGTCGTCGCCGGGCTCCTTGCGCGCCCCTTCTCCCGTAGCGAGCCCCAGCTTGGCGCGCATCAGGGTGCGGTAGCGGGTGCGATACAGGCCCTCATAGGTATCCAGCGCGCTGATCAGCGCGTCCTTTTCAATCAGGCTGGACAAGGCAAATGCCAGGGCGCGCAGGTTCCAGTGCGCGATGGCCGGCTGCATGTCGAAGGCATAGCGGCCCTGTTGGTCGGTGTGATTGCAGATAAAGCCGGGATCATAGGCTTCCATGAAACCGAACGGGCCATAGTCCAGGGTCAGGCCGAGGATGGACATATTGTCGGTGTTCATCACGCCATGGGCAAAGCCTACCGACTGCCAGCCGGCCATCAGCTCGGCGGTGCGCTTGACCACTTCGCTGAACCAGGCGGCATGATCGCCAACAAGGTCCGGGAAATATTCCCCGATCACGTGATCGGCCAGCTGGCGCACCTGGTCGTGCTGGCCCTTGTGGAAGAAATGCTCGAAATGGCCGAAGCGGATATGGCTGTGGGCCAGCCGGGTCAGCACCGCGCCGGGCTCGGCCGTTTCCCGATGGACCTGTTCGTTGGTGGCGACGATCGCCAGCGCGCGGGTCGAGGGAATGCCCAGTGCCGCCAAGGCCTCGCTGCAAAGATATTCGCGGATGGTGGAGCGCATCACGGCGCGGCCATCGGCAAAACGCGAATAAGGCGTCTGGCCGGCGCCCTTGAGCTGGATGTCCCACAATTCGCCAGCCGGATTGCGCGCCTGCCCGATCAGCAGCGCGCGGCCGTCGCCCAACTGACCGGCCCAGACACCGAACTGGTGGCCGGAATAGACCATCGCCAACGGCGTGAAGTCGCCCAACTGGGCGTGACCGGAAAAAACCTGGGTGAAGGCGGGATCGGCAAATGCGCTCGCATCCATCCCGATCAGCGCCGCAGCTTTCGAATTGGCATGCAACAGCCTGGGCTGCACGCCGACCTTCTCCGCCGGCATCAGGGTGTAAAACTCGCCCGGCAGGCGGGCGTAATGGTTTTCGAGTTTCAGGCCGAACATGGCGCTAATTTGCGCGTTTCAAAGCCTGTATGCAATTTTCCAGTTCGCCCAGGAAGCGAGAGCGGTCCTGCTTGCTGAAACCGGCATGATGGGTCTGGCCGCCGGGCGTGAGCTCGCGCAAATGCCGGCTGAGTTCGCGCATGCCCAGTGCCATGCCGATGCCGTCCTGGGTAAAGGCCTTGCCGTTGGGTCCGAGCACGCGGGCGCCCTTCTCCAGGCAGCGCGAGGCCAGCGGAATATCGGCGGTGATGCAGATGTCGCCGGTGGCGATGTGTTCGACGATCCAGTCGTCGGCGGCATCCGCTCCTTCCGCCACGGTGACATGGCGCAGGAGCGGATTGGCCGAAGGACGCAAGCCCCCGTTGCTGACGATGGTGACGGAGAGGTTATGCCGGCCCGCCACTTTCTCGACTTCTGCTTTGACCGGACATGCGTCGCCGTCAACAAGTATTTGAATGGTCGCACGGCCGGACGGTTCGCTTCGCTCACCTGGCCGATGCTCCGGGCTCATCAAGCAGCGCTGGTCCGCTTCTTGTCGTTGTTGCGATGCCAGTGCGGGCGCGAACCGTTGCGCTTGGCCGGGGCATGGGGATCGCCATGCGGCAAACCCTCACCCCGTCCGCCGCTGGGCTTGTGACCGCCCTTGTTTCCGCCCGGCTTGCCATGGCGATGGCCATGGGCGCGGCGCGGCTCTTCCTGCTGGCGGCGCTGCTCTTCGGTCAGTTCCGGCAGGTCATGTGCCACGAGCTCGATCTTCATGCGGATGATGCGCTCGATATCCTTCAGATAAGCGCGCTCCGAACTGTCGCAGAAGCTGATGGCGATGCCTTCGCCGCCGGCGCGCGCGGTGCGGCCGATGCGATGGACATAGCTTTCCGGCTCGTTGGGAAGTTCGAAGTTCACCACATGGCTGATATTGTCCACGTCGATGCCGCGGGCGGCGATGTCGGTGGCCACCAGCACGCGCGCCTTGCCGGTCTTGAACATGTCCAGCGCGCGCTGACGGGCATTCTGGGACTTGTTGCCGTGGATGGCTTCCGCCACCACGCCGGTGCGCGACAGATGCTCGGCCACCTTGTTGGCGCCGTGCTTGGTGCGGGTGAACACGATCACCCGGTTCATCGACACGTCTTTCAGCAATTCGCTGAGCAGCTGGCGCTTCTGCTGCGCCGGCACGAAATACAGCTTCTGCTCGACACGGTCGGCAGTCTTGCCCTGGGGCGTGACTTCGATGCGCTCGGGCGAGCGCAGCATGTCATGGGTCAGCTTGACGATGTCGTCCGGCATGGTGGCCGAGAACAGCATCGACTGGCGCTCGCGCGGCAGCATCGCCACCAGCTTGCGCACATCGCGGATGAAGCCCATGTCCAGCATGCGGTCGGCTTCATCGACGATAAAGGTGGTCACCGCGTTGAGCTGAACCTGCTTCTGCTGCACCAGGTCCAAAAGACGGCCCGGTGTCGCCACCAGGATGTCCACGCCTTTGGACATGTTGCGGATCTGGGTGTTCTGATTCACGCCGCCCAGGATCACGGTCATCTTCAGGTTCAAAAAGCGGCCATAGGTGCGCAGCGATTCCTCGATCTGCACGGCAAGCTCGCGGGTGGGCGCCAGGATCAGCGCCTTGGCCTGCTTGGGACCGGGCGGGACATGGCCGATGGACAGCTTCTGCAGCAGCGGAATGCCGAAGGCGGCCGTCTTGCCGGTGCCGGTCTGGGCAATGCCCAGAAGATCGCGGCCGGCCAGCAGCGCCGGGATGGCGCGGGTCTGGATGGGGGTGGGGATGGTGTAATTCTCTGCCGCCAAGGCGCGGAGAATCGGCTCGGCAACGCCAAGCGTCTGGAAAGTCACGTCAGTCACAAAAGTCCTTAAAAACCGCGGGAGCGCGCCAAAGGGCACGGATTTACGGCTGGTTGCCGTCTTCCACGCACCCTGGAGGGAACGGAGGTCAAAGCTGAGATCCGGCGGTGGCAGCGCTGAAAAGCGCCTTGTGCGGTCGCACGGATGGCGGGTGTATGGGGGTGTTCGTTCTCGAAGTCAACCCGTTTTTGCTGCGCTGCAACAAAATAGACCGTAACATTTGTACGATTAACCCCGTTGCGAGGTGCGGCTTTCTGTAGTCATCATGTCGCAGTCGCCCTCGCACAGCCGGGATGCAAGGGGGGCTTGGGGTTATCAAACCGGCATTGGGGCAGTGCGTCGGTTCTCATGGCATACGGTAATGACGGGCCTAAGCCCATTTCGCAGGCTTCTGCGAAGGGCAAGGTGAAGTGGTTCAACGCCACCAAGGGTTACGGTTTCATCACACTGGACAATGGCGGCGACGCCTTCTGTCACGCCAGCGCTTTGCAGGCGACGGGGCACGCTGACGTGCAGCCGGGCACCACGATTGTCTGCGACCTGGCCGACAGCCAGCGCGGCCTTCAGGTGGTGACGATTCACAGCGTGGACATCTCGACGGCGGAGGCGCCCAGCCGGGCACCGCGCCCCGACCGCTTCGGCGGCGGCGGCGGTCGTTTTGGCGATGGTGGTGGCGACCGTTTCGGCGGTGGTGGCGGATATGGCGGTGGTTATGGTGGTGGCGGTGGTGGCGGCTATCGGGACAACAATGCGCCCTCCGGCCCCATGGTCGAAGGTAAGGTCAAGTTCTTCAACGACCAGAAGGGCTTTGGTTTTGTGATGCCTGACAGCGGCAGCGGCGACATCTATCTGCATGCCAGCGCGCTGCGGCGCTCCGGTGTCCAGGCGGTGGAGCCCGATCAGCGCATTCGCTATTCGACGCGCCAGGGTAACAAGGGCGTAGAAGTCGACAAGGTCGAGATCATCTAAAGCGCTTGGCTTTTGCTCCCTGGCGGCGTCGCTCGTCGCTCCTGGCCAGGAACCAAAATCCTGCGCGCTAGACCGGTGCTGACTTAGCAATACCCGGCGCGACGTCGGGGTCATTTTCAACTTCCTTGAGCTTCTCGCGGGCCGCGGCGGCTTCGCGCTGCTTGTTCCACATCGAGGCGTAATGGCCGTTCTGCGCCAGCAGCTCGGAATGGCGGCCGCGCTCGATGATCTGGCCGTGGTCCAGCACCAGGATTTCGTCGGCATCCACCACGGTCGACAGCCGGTGCGCGATCACCAGTGACGTGCGGTTGCGCGACACGATGTTCAGGGCACTCTGGATCTCGCGCTCAGTGCCGGTATCCAGCGCGCTGGTGGCTTCATCCAGCAGCAGGATAGGCGGGTTCTTGAGGATGGTGCGGGCGATGGCGACGCGCTGTTTTTCGCCGCCCGACAATTTCAGACCCCGCTCGCCCACCATGGCTTCATAGCCCATCGGCAGTTCGACAATGAACTTGTCGATCTGGGCCAGGCGCGCGGCTTCCTTGATATCGGCTTCATTGGCGCCGATGCGGCCATAGGCAATGTTGTACTTGACCGTATCATTGAACAGCACCGTGTCCTGGGGGACGATGCCGATCACGCTGCGCAGGCTTTCCTGCGTCACGTCGCGGATGTCCTGGCCGTCAATGGTCACCTGCCCGCTCTTGATGTCATAGAAGCGGTAGAGAATGCGGCTGATGGTGGACTTGCCGGCGCCCGAGGGGCCCACGATCGCCACCGTCTTGCCGGCCGGCACCGTGAAGCTGATGCCTTTGAGCACAATGCGCTCGGGATCATAGGCGAACACCACATTGTCGAAGCGG
>CANBZE010000050.1 GCA_947373775.1 Alphaproteobacteria bacterium | reverse complement strand
ACCGCCCACCGTGATCTGGTAAAGTTCCCCGCCCTTCTTCTCGACTCCGAGAATACCGATGTGGCCAACATGGTGATGGCCGCAGGCATTGATACAGCCGGAAATCTTGATCTTGAGTTCGCCGATGTCATGCTGGCGGTCGAGATCCTCGAACTTCTTGGCGATGCGCTGGGCGATCGGGATGGAGCGCGCATTGGCCAGGTCGCAATAGTCCAAACCCGGGCAGGCGATGATGTCGGTGATCAGCCCGGCATTGGGCGCGGCGAAATCCAGTTCCTTCAGCTTGGCATGGATCGCCGGCAGGTCCTTCTTGCGGACATGCGGCAGCACCAGATTCTGTTCGTGCGTCACCCGCACGTCGCCCACACTGAACTGGTCCATCAGGTCGGCGATCGTGTCCATTTGCGCCGAGGTGGCGTCGCCCGGCACCTGGCCCGGCGTCTTCAGGGTGATGGTGGCGATGGCATAACCGGGCGCGCGATGCTTGTGGACGTTGGTTTTCGCCCAGTCGGCGAAGTCCTTGCCGGCTTGCGGCATCTCGTCGGACAGGCCGGTCTCGAACTTGGGCGGCGCAAAATAGGCGGTGATACGGTCCAGCTCGTCCTGCGGCAGCTGCAAGGTGCCGGCGCGCTTGATCTCGTCGAACTCGCGGGCCACGCGCTTGCGCATTTCTTCCGGCCCGATGGTGTTGATCAGGATCTTGATGCGCTGCTTGTGGATGTTGTCGCGGCGGCTGTCCTGGTTGTAGACGCGCAGCACCGCTTCCAGATAGGCGAGGATGTCCTCCCGCTCCACGAACTCGCGCATCACATGGGCGATGTAAGGGATGCGGCCCATGCCGCCGCCCGCCATCACCTTGTAGCCGATGCGGCCTTGCGAATTCTTCACGATCTGGACGGCCATGTCGTGATACTGCAGCGCCGCGCGATCTTTCTCGCAGGCGCCGACGGCGATCTTGAACTTGCGGGCCAGGAAGACGAATTCCGGATGCAGGCTGGACCATTGGCGGATGATCTCGGCCAGCGGGCGTGGATCTTCGATCTCTTCGTCGGTGGCGCCGGCGAACTGGTCAGCGGTGACGTTGCGGATGCAGTTGCCGGATGTCTGGATGGCGTGCATCTCGACTTCCGCCAGCTCGCGCAGGATGGCGGGCACGTCCACCAACTTGATCCAGTTGTACTGGATGTTCTGGCGGGTGGTGAAATGACCGAAATCCTTGTCGTAAGTGCGGGCGATATGCGCCAGCTTGCGCACCTGCTTCGACGACAGGGTGCCGTAAGGCACCGCCACCCGCAGCATGTAGGCATGCAGCTGCAGGTACAGTCCGTTCATCAGCCGCAGCGGCTTGAACTGGTCTTCCGTGAGTTCGCCCGACAGGCGGCGCGCCACCTGGCCGGCGAACTGCTCCACCCGCTCGCTGACGAAACGCGCGTCAAACTCGTCATAGCGGTACATGTTGGGTTCGACCTGCTTGGGATTAAGCATTGATCTGGCCTGCCTGCTTGCCGGTATGGGGATGTACTGTGGGACCAGCGGCGCGGATGATTTCGCGCTCCTTCACCGGCACGATCTTGCCGCCGACATCGCGCACTTCGAACAGATACGGCGCGATGATTTCATTGCGCACCGTTTCGGCCGTGGCAGCCGCCAGAGCGGCATCGGCGCTGGCCTGGTCGGGATAGACCTCGGCATCGGCCAGCATGAGGACCCAGGAGCTGCCCTTGCGGTACAGCACATCGCCATCGCGCAGCCGATTGGCGGTGAGCATCTGGGGACCTTGGTTCTGGTGGGCCATGGGCGCGCAAAAACCACTTCCGGCCCCCGAAATCAAGACTTCAACATGTCGCGGCTGTAGTTTCACAGGAACAACAATAAATATTTGTATAATATGAACTGGCATCCCGGGCATTATCGGGAAAACAGGGGATTCTCAGCGTGCCGCCCAAACCACTCAGCCTGCCGCAGCTTGGCGCCGTGGTGGCCGGAAACGCCCTGGAATTCTACGACTTCCTCACCTTCAGCTTTTTCGCGGTCCAGATCGGGCAGGTATTCTTTCCCGGCAAGGACACCACCAGCAGCCTGCTGTTCACGCTTGCCACTTTCGGCGTCGGCTTCGCCACCCGTCCGCTGGGCGGGGTGGTGATCGGCACCCTGGGCGACACCTGGGGCCGCAAGCCCGCCATGCTGTTTTCCTTCGGCCTGATGGGCTTCTCCGTTGTGGGGCTGGCATTGACCCCGTCCTACGCTCTCATCGGCTGGTATGCGCCGCTGCTGGCGGTGCTGTTCCGGCTGCTGCAGGGATTTGCGCTGGGCGGCGAAGTGGGACCGACCACGTCTTTCCTGCTGGAAGTGGCGCCGCCCCATCGCCGCGGCCTCTACACCTCGCTGCAAAGCGCCACCCAGTATCTCGCCACTTTGGTGGCAGGCGTCGTAGGCCTGATCCTGGCCAGCATCCTGTCGTCGCAGCAGCTGACGGATTTTGGCTGGCGCATCGCGCTGTTGATCGGCGCCGCGGTGGTGCCGTTCGCGCTGATGATCCGCCGGCGCTTGCCCGAAACCTTGCACGAAGTGCGCGCGCGCCCCGGCAGGAACAAGGTGAGCGGGCTGATGTGGCTGAGTGTGCTGGGCCTTTGCATGCTGGCCAGCGCCACCATCGGCACCTACACGATGAATTACATGACCACCTTCGCCAATCGCACCTTGGGGTTTCCGGCGGCCTGGTCTTTCGCGGCGACCATTGTGGTGGGTGCGGCCGCCATGTGCGGCGCGCTGCTGAATGGTCTCATCAGCGACAGGATAGGCCGCAAGCCGGTGATGATCGGCGCCAGCCTGGCGCTGCTGGTCCTGGTGGTGCCCTGTTTCAGCGTTATGGTGCACTACCATTCCCTGGCGGTGCTGTTGGCCGGCACCGCCGTGATGGCGATGTTCGTGGGCATGAGCGCGGCGGGCGCGATACTCAGCCTGACGGAAAGCCTGCCGGTAAACCTGCGCGCCGGATCGCTGGGCATCGTCTATGCCCTGGCCATCGCCACCTTCGGCGGCACGGCCCAGTTCATTGTCACCTGGCTGATCGACGCCACCGGTTCGCCCCTGGCACCGGCCTGGTACATGACCGGCGCGGTGGCCTTGGGCCTGGCGGCGATGCTGATGATGCGCGAGAGTGCGCCGGTCAGGAATCGCTGATCGCGCTTTCGTGCCAGCGCCGCAGCAGCCACCATTCCAATAGCGAAAGGGCGCCGAAGATCACCACGCCGGTCAGCGCCAGCAGCGCCAGCGCGGCAAACAGCGTGGCGATCTCCAGCCGGTTGCCCGATTCCACGATGCGCCAGGCTAGCCCCGTCGCCGTGCCCGATCCCGCCACGAACTCCGCCACCACCGCGCCGATCAGCGCCAGGCCGCCCGCCGTCTTCATCCCCGACAGCAGATAGGGCAAGGCATTGGGCAGGCGGATGCGCCACAGGGTCTGCAGGCGCGACGCGCCGTACAGCCGGGTCAGGTCGATCAGATTGAAATCGGCGCTTTTCAGGCCAAGCGTCGCGCCCGCCAGGATGGGAAAGAAGGCGACGATGGTGGCGATGATCACCAGGGCAAGGTTGATGCGCTCGAAGCCTACCCAGATCAGGATCAACGGCGCGATGGCGACCACCGGCGTCACCTGCAGGATCACGGCGTACGGATAAAGCGTGCGCTCCAGCAGGCGGCTTTGCGAAAAAGCGATGGCGGTGGCGATGCCCAGCACGCAGGCGGCGGCGAAAGCTTCCAGGGTGACGGTGAGGGTAGAGGCCAACGCCTCCATCAGCGAGCCGAAGTTGTCGACAAGGGCTTTGGTGATGGCCGACGGCGCGGGCAGGACATAGGCCGGCACCTGCCAGTGCGCCACGGCGCCTTCCCAAATCGCCAGAAGCAGGATGGCGACAGCCAGCGGCATCAGGATGTTCGCGCGCCGGTTCATGCTGCTATCGCGGAGTTTAGTGCGCCGCTGATCACGCGCTGAGCTTCGATGGTTGCGGGCGCAAGACGGTTGTCGCGCCCCAGGGGCAGCGCGATGTCGGTGGTGATGCGCCCGGGCCGCGGCGTCATCACCAGCACGCGCTGGGACAGGTAGCTGCTTTCGCTGACGCTGTGGGTGACAAACAAGACCGTCAGCCCGTCTTCACGCCACAGCTTCAGCAGATCATCGCCCAGCGCGTTGCGCGTGATCTCATCCAGCGCCGCAAAAGGCTCGTCCAGCAACAGCAGTTGCGGCTGCGCTGCCAGTGCACGGGCGATGGACACCCGCATCTTCATGCCGCCGGACAGCTCGCGGGGATAGGCGCGTTCAAACCCGGCCAGCCCCACGCGCACCAGCGCCGCGGCGGCACGGGCATCGGCCTGGTCCCGTGGCACGCGCTTCAAATCCAAAGGAAGTCGCGCGTTGGTCAGGGCATCGGCCCAGGGCATCAAAGTGTGATCCTGGAAGACAAAACCGATTTCCGGTTCACCTTCGGAATAGGTCACGCTACCCGCATCCGGTGCCAGCAAGCCCGCCGCCAACCGCAATGCCGTGGACTTGCCGCAGCCGCTGGGGCCCAGCAGCGAAACGAATTCACCGCGATTCACCGTGAAGGAAAGATCGTTCAGCGCCTGGACACCATTGCGGAAACGCTTGGCGATGCCCGAAAGTGCGATCATTGAAACTTCTGCAGGGTGGCGCGCACAAAGCTGAGGTCATAGGCCTTGGTATAATCCAGGCCCTTGGGATAAATGCCTTCCGACGCCATGGTGTCGTAGAAGCGCTTCCACTGCACCTGGGTCATGCTGCCCAGGCCGAAGGCGCGGCCATCGCCGCTCAGAATCATTTCATGCGCCTTCATCTTGTCCAACGCCTGCTTGAGAATGGCGTCGGTGATGTCGGGATTTTGTTTCTTGATCAGCGCGTTTCCTTTGGCCGGATCATCCAGGTAATGCAGCCAGCCGTCGCGCGTGGCGTCCACAAAGGCCTGCACCGTCTTGCGGTCGGTATCGATCCACTTCTGCGGCACCAGCACCATGTTGGCATAGCCGGGATAACCGTAATCGGAGAGCAGGAAGATCTTGGGCGTGAAATGGGCCTGTTGCTGCACCGTGAAGGGCTCGCTGGTCAGATAGCCTTCCTGGATGGCGTTGGGGTCCAGAATGAAGGGCGCCAGGTTGTAGGTGTATTTGCGAATCTGCTTGTCGGAGAATCCGAACTTGGCGCGCAGCCAGGGCCAGAAAGCGCTCATGGTGGCGGACGATACCAGCACCGGCTTGCCGCGCATGTCGGCCAGCGAATTTATGTCCCGGCGCGGATGCGACATCAGCACCTGCGGATCTTTCTGGAAGATCGCCATCACCGCGCGCACCGGCACGCCGGTCCGCACCATGTTCAATGAGATAAAGCTGTTGGAGCCCATGCCGAAATCGGCGGCGCCGCCGGCCAGCAGCTGCGGCACATTCACATCGGGTCCGCCCTGGATGATCTTCACGTCCAGTCCGCGCTTGGCATAAAGCCCTTCGGCCAGCGCTTGATAGAAGCCGCCATGCTCGGCCTGCGCCTTCCAGTCAGTGACAAAACGCACGCTGGTCGCAGCCGTGGCGGGCTGCAGCAATGCGGCGATGATCGCGAAGGAGAGAAAGGCGCGGCGGATCATGCCCGCCTTATAGCAGATTTTTAAATGGCGACCTTCGCTTCGCGAAAGCCGCGGGGCGCTAACGCCCGGAATCCCGGCGGGGCGGTGGCGGGGCTTCCTCGTTGTCATCGCTGTTGCCGAACAGCCAGCCCAGCAAGCCGCCGCGATGGCGCCGGTCGGGTGCGCGCGCCTCCGGCTCCTGGGCCGGCAGGTCGGTCTGGGGGGCCACGATTCGTTCGTCATCACGCCCGTCCCACACCGCGCCCGAATCCAGCAGCGCTGTGTCTTCCGGCGGCGGCTCGACCGACTTGTCCAGCGCCTTCAGCGGCAGGCCCTGTTCGGCCACCAGCATGGTATCGCGCCAGATGAAGGCGGGCAGGGTGCCGCCGGTGACGCCGCGGGTGGGCGAGGAATCGTCATTGCCAACCCAGGCGGCGGCGACATAGTCGGTGGTGAAGCCTACAAACCAGGCGTCATGGGAATCCTGGGTGGTGCCGGTCTTGCCGGCCGCCTCGCGGCCATGCAGCGAGGCATAGCCACCGGTACCATTGATCACCACCCGGTACAGCATGGCGGTCAGGTCGCGGTCTACGCTTTGCTCAATGACCCGCTGGGGCGGCGG
Source organism: Alphaproteobacteria bacterium (assembly GCA_947373775.1). The sequence continues at coordinate 2,841 of CANBZE010000050.1, read as the reverse complement.
GACATGGCGCGTGAAGACGGTCTTGGTGCCGATATCCACCTGCGTTACCAGATAGGGCGAGACGTGAAAGCCGCCATTGGCGAAGGCGGCATAGGCGGCGGTCAATTCCAGCGGCGTCACTTCGGCGGTGCCCAGCGCCAGCGACGCATTGGCCTGCAGCGGCGAGGTGATGCCCACGCGCTTGGCGGCGGCGACCACGTTTCGCATGCCCACTTCCTGCGCCAGATTCACGGTGATGGTGTTGACGCTGTGCGCCAGCGCATCGGCCAGGGTGAGGGTGCCGTAACTCTTGCCGCCGAAATTGGTGGGACGATAGCCGCCGATATCCACCGCTTCGTCATCGCGGGTTTCCCAGGGCGTGATGCCGGCTTCCAGCGCCGCCAGATAAACGAACGGCTTGAAGGCCGAGCCGGGCTGGCGATGCGCCTGGGTGACACGGTTGAACACCGAATCCTGGTAATCCACGCCGCCGATCATGGCGCTGACCGCACCATCGGGTTTCATCACCACCACCGCCGCTTCGCTGGTGCGGGTCTTCTTGCCGGACTTGTTCAGGGTGCGCAGGGCGGCCAGCCGCGCCGCTTCCTGGATTTTCGGCTCCAGCGTGGTGTGTACGATCATGTCGGCGCTGGGCGCCACGCCGTTCACCGTCGCCATCTTCGTCGCTTCGTCGGCGGCGGTATCCAGAAAATAGTTGCGCGCATCGCTGCCGGCGCGGTCGGTGATCTTGGCCGGATTGGCGCGGGCCTCGGCCGCCTGGGCTTCGGTGATGACACCATTGTCCACCATCGAATCCAGCACCAGGGAGGCGCGCTGCTGGGCACGCAGCAGATCGCGGCGGGGCGAAAAGACCGACGGCGCGCGCGTCAGAGTCGCCAGCATGGCGGCCTGCGCCAATGTCAGTTGCCGCGCGCTGGTGCCGAAATAGACGCGCGCCGCGCCGTCCACGCCATAAGCGCCGCTGCCCAGGTAAATGCGGTTGAGATAGAGCTTGAGGATGTCCTGCTTGGTCAGGGTTTTTTCCAGGCCCGCCGCGTCGATCAGCTCGGTCAGCTTGCGCGACATGGTGCGCTGCTGCTGGGTGTAGACGATCTTGGCGGTCTGCTGGCTGATGGTGGAACCGCCGGCGACCCAATGGCGCGCACGCAGGTCCAGCAGCAAGGCGCGGCCCAGGCCCAACGGATCGATACCGTTGTGATAATAGAAGCGGCGGTCTTCCATCGCGATGAAGGCGGCCGGCAGATAGGCCGGCATTTCTTCCAGCTTCAACCGTTCGCCCACGACGGCGCCGCGATGGCCGACATCGTTACCCGCCGAATCCAGGAAGGTGAAGGCCAGCGGCCGGTTGACGGCATACAGGTCGATGGCCGGATCTAGCCGGGGCGCGAACAGGCCCAGCACCAGCGGCGTCAGGTACAGCAGCGCCAGCGGCACCGCGAGTATCGCCATGATGATGGCGAAAGCCGGGCCATAGGGCTCGGCGGCTTTGGCAAGCCGGCGCAGATCGTCGTTGTCGGGAAGCGGCATGGGGCGGATAGCTGACCGATATTTGCGGCGGATTCAAGGTGCGGGGCGGGGGCCGCCATGCCAAGGTTGCGCCATGTGGGACGGCATGACCTTGATTCCGGGGCGGCAATGCGGCGCCTGCACCGTCTGTTGCACGGCGCCTTCCATTAACAAGCCGGAAATCCAGAAGCTGTCGGGTGCGGCCTGCCGCCATTGTGTGGGTGGCGGCTGCGCCATCTATGACAACCGCCCGCCGGTGTGTCGCGCCTTTTATTGCGCCTGGCGGACGGTGGATATTTTCGGCGAGGACTGGCGGCCCGATAAATCGGGCGTGCTGGCCTATGTCGAGACCGAAGGCATCAGCGAAGACTTCGATCTTGCCACCGGCATCGGCCTGATGCTGGTGGACAATCCACTCAAGACCGTGCGGCAAAGATGGTTCCAGGATTTCGTGGTCACCGGCGTAACGAGCTCGATACCCTTGTTCCTGTCGCTGCCGGGCCCGCGCGGCTACCAGGCGGCGACCGTGTCGCTCAACACCGAGCAGATGCTGGACGCCATCGCGCGCGGGGCGGTGAAAGACGGGCTGGAAGCGGCGCTGAAGATTTTGCGCAGCTGGGATTTCCAGCCGGCGGCGATCACCTATAGCGGCAACGACGTCAGCACCTAGCTTGTCGCCTTGGCCTTGTGCGCCGCCATGATCCGCATCAGCTGGTTGCGGACCGAGCTGCCGCTCAGTTGCCCGCTTTCGGCATAGCCTTCGGCCTTCAATTGCTTGCGGATGGCATTGAGACTTTCGCATCTGCCTTCTTCGGCCAGGGCGAAAGCGCGCTCCATGCAGGTCGGACGATCAATCATGCGCCACTCTACGCGGTGGCGCAGCGTTTCCCTAATGCGCGCAAAGCAAGAAGCCCCGCATCTTGCGATGCGGGGCTTCCCTTGACGCTTGGGGCCCTATGGGGAGGGGCATACCACGGGCCTTACGCCCCAAGTACCGTGCAATACAACGGGATTGCGCGATTCAAAGAACTACAGGCGGACTTCGCGGATGAAGCGGCCGTTGTAAGGATCGACCCGGACGAACACGATCCGGCCGAAACGGTCATGGGTGCGGACCACATAGCGGTCATGCATGAAATAGGGCGTACCGATCACGCGATAGCGATGGAAGCGCAGCGACTGCTCCAGGCGGACGCGGTCGACAAAGGCGCGGCGCTCAAAGCGCTCATGGCGGTAACCATCGCGGCGGTCGAAGTGGTGATCCCAGGGCGCGGCGGCGGCGCTGCCGGCGCCGGCGGCGGCAAGAACCGCCAAAGACGCTGCTGCCAGAATGGT
>CANBZE010000049.1 GCA_947373775.1 Alphaproteobacteria bacterium | reverse complement strand
ACAGGCTGGCGAAGGTGCAATAGACCATCGAGCCGTCCAGATTGAAGGAATAGCCCAGCGGCAGCACGAAGCTGACGATCCTGCGCGGCACGCCGAATTTTGGCAGGCCCACCAGCAGGCCGGGATAGGCGGCCTCGGAGGTGGCGGTGGAAAGGGCCAGCAGCCAGGGCTCGCGGATGGTGCGCAGCAATTCGCCGATCCTGCTCCCCACAGCCAACGCGGAAAAGCCGATCAGGATGGCGCAGAGGATCGCTAGCGCCAGGTAGAATCCGCCCACGAACTTGGCATAGACCAGCACAATGCCCAGCCCCGAGGTCGCCACGGTGGAGGCCAGGGCCGCGAACACCACCAGCGGCGCCAGCACCATCACATAGCCGGTGATCTTCAGCATCACCGCCGCCAGTTGCTCACAGGCGGTGAGGATCATCGGCGCCTTGCCATCCAGCGCGGCCACGGCCGAGCCCACGAATACCGAGAACACGACGATCTGCAGGATCTCGTTATGGGCCATGGCGTCCACGATGGAAGCCGGCACCAGATGGGTGATGAAGTCCTTCAGCGAAAAGCTTGCGGTCGCGACGCCGGCGTCGGCGGATGCCGGCGGCAAGGCCAGGGCCAGGCTCGCGCCAGGCTGCAGCAGCTGCACCAGGATCAACCCCAGGGTCAGCGAGATCAGCGAGGCGAACATAAACCAGCCCACGGTCTTTACCCCGACGCGGCCGATGGCGGCGGAATCTTCCATATGGGCGATGCCCACCACCAGGGTGGAAAAGACCAGCGGCGCGATGATCATCTTGATCAGGCGCAGGAACAGGTCGGTGATGATGGACAGGCCAGCTGCGGCAGCCTTGGCCTGGTCCGGCGGCAGATCGCTGTTGATCAAAAATCCGGTCAGCACGCCCAGGATCATGGCGGCGGCAATCAGGGCCGGAAAATAGCGCTTCAAGATCACCTCGGGCGGTAATGAAAGACCATGACACCTCAGAAGAGGTGGGAAGTCCACTGGCGCAGACCAGGTTTGGGAGCCTGCAAATTGTGCTAGGTTTTGGCGGGTTGCACAAAAATTGGGGATGGCCATGAACAGGCGCGGGGCATCACGGGCAGCGGGGTTGGTGTTGACCTTCGGTCTGGCGGCGGCGGCGCAGGCGCAGACCAGCGAATGGAAGGACTGGGGCGGCAGCGGCGCCCGCATGAACTATTCGCCACTGAATCAGGTCAACGCGGCCAATGTGGCAGGGCTGAAGCCTGTCTGGGTCTGGGACAGCGGCAAGTTCGGGCGCACCTGGGAAACAAGGCCGCTGCTGATCGACGGCCTTCTCTATCTTACCGAAAGCCAAAGCGGCGACGCGATCGCCCTGGAGCCGGAGACCGGCAAGCTGGTGTGGCGCGCCAAGCCGCCCGTCACGGTCGGCGCCGGACTCAATCGCCGCAGCTTTGCCTATTGGGCCGGCGACGGCACGATGAAGCCCCGGCTCGTCGCAGTCTGGGGCCACAGGATATTCGGCTACGACCTGAAGACCGGCCAACTGTCGTCGGACTGGCCCGTCACCGGGCTGGAAATCGGCCTGCCCAATCCCGCCGAAGGTGGAAAGATCGGCGGCGGCGTTCAGTCCAATTCGCCGCCCATCATCTACAAGAACCTGATCATCACCATGGGCGCCACCGGCTTCCTGCCGCCGCCGGCCCAGCCCGCCGATCCCCATGCAAACGACTTGCGCACCGGCAAGCTGGTGTGGACCGCGCGCGTTATCCCGGGCAAAGGCGAACCGGGCGGCGACAGTTGGGGACCGGAGACGGACAGTGTCGTCAGCATGGGCGGCTGGGGTCACATGACGCTCGATGACGCCAGCGGCACGGTCTATGTCCCCACCGATTCCCCCAGTCCCGACTATGTCGGCATCTGGCGGCCGGGCGACAATGCCGGCTCGGGGTCCACCGTCGCGATCGACGCGGGCACCGGCAAGATCAAGTGGCGCTTTCAGGAACAGCACCACGGCATCTTCGATCTGGACACCAATGCCGCTGCCTCGCCGGTGACGGTCACCAAGGACGGCAAGCGCGTGAAGGTGGTGGTGCAGCCCACCAAGCAGGCGATGATCTGGATTCTGGACGCGGCCACCGGCAAGCCGATCCATCCCTGGGAAGAGCGGCCGGTGGCGCAAAGCCAGATTCCGGGCGAGAAATCATCGCCCACCCAGCCTTTCACCATCTCGCCGCCGCCGCTGATCCCCGCGACGGTGAAGCGCGATCATCTGAGCCAGTTGTCGGCGCAGGCCAATGAAGAATGCAAGGCGCTGTTCGACGAGCGCAAGCTTTCGGATGTCGGGCCTTTCTCGGTGCCGGTCGGTGGCGGGGTCTGGGCGCTCAACAGCATCGGCGCCATCGGCGGCATGGATTGGGGCGGCGTGTCGATCGATCCGGAACGCGGCCTGGCCTTCGCCAATGTCGACAATATGCCAACCATGATCACGGTGACGCCGACGTCCGACGGGGTCAAAGGCAATGGCGGTCTTCACTCCAATGTCGGCAATGTCCGTTTCCACGACAAGGGTGGTCGCAGCTGCAACGGCGGCCTTCAGGGTGAACTGGTCGCCGTCAATCTGGGGTCGGGCAAGATCGCGTGGCGCGTGCCACTGGGTTCACTGGAAGACGAAGTCGGTCCCGGCGCCAAGGACATGGGTGCGGCCAGTATTGGCCCCACCCTGGTGACGCGGGGCGGTATCGTCTTTGCGGCGGCTTCCGACGATCATTTCTACGCCCATGACGCGCGCACAGGCCGCAAGCTTTGGGAAACCAGGATGCCTGCCTCTTCCGATGCGGGACCTATGACCTATACCGGCAAGGATGGCCGCCAGTATGTGGTGATCGCTGCCGGCGGGCCGGGCAATGCGCATCGGCCCTCACCTCGGGAAAATGCGCTCTATCACCAGGTGCTGATTGCCTTTGCGCTGCCCAAACCGGGCGAGGCGCCGGTGGACGTTATCGGGCCATACCCTGCGCGCAAGCAGGGGCCGGGCCCTTGGCCGCCGAATTAGCGCCCCGGCAGCGCCGGGCGACAATCAGCCGAAGTAAGGGCAATTAAAATTGAAGAATCCAGAGTGTCTAAAGATATATGATGAGGCCATAAGCGGCGAGAGCGCCGATAACCAAATCCTTTTCAAATTGGCGCAATGCTTTTTGGATGGCTTTGAGCCAAAGAAGCTCTCGGAAATGCTGATGTCGTCGGACGAAGGAATTGTCAGCGATGGCCTGTTCGTCGTATCGGAGATTGGGAGTTTAGCGTCAAATTATGCTGATGAACTTCGCTCCATAGCTCTGGGAAAAGACCCGGACTTCAAAAAACAAGCCGCGCACTTGCTTGAAGTATATAGCGTGTAGGTTTCGCTCTTCTTCCACTTCACCATGGCCGGCCTCCGAGCCGGCCATCCAGAGCCGCAAACACGGTGTTGGTTGCCTTGGATGGGCGGGTCAAGCCCGCCCATGGAGAGCGTTAGGATTTCTTTCAATTCGAAACGACGCTATCCGACTTGTCCGCGATGCCTTAGCGCCTGGTCCGCCAGCACGATGGCCATCATGGCCTCGCCCACCGGCACGGCGCGGATGCCGACGCAGGGATCATGGCGTCCCTTGGTGAGGATTTCGGTTTCCGCGCCCGACTTCTCGATGGTCTTGCGGGGCGAGAGAATGGACGAGGTCGGCTTGACCGCGAAGCGCGCCACGATGGGCTGGCCTGTCGAGATGCCGCCCAATATGCCGCCGGCATGATTGGCCAGGAAGACAGGCTTGCCGTCATTGCCCATGCGCATCTCGTCGGCATTTTCCTCGCCGGTCAGTGCAGCGGTGGCGAAGCCGTCGCCGATCTCCACGCCCTTGACGGCGTTGATGCTCATCAGCGCGCTGGCCAGTTCATTGTCCAGCTTGGCATAGACCGGCGCACCCAAACCTGCGGGAATGCCTTCGGCCACCACTTCGATAATGGCGCCGACCGACGAGCCGTTCTTGCGGATGGTTTCCAGATAATCTTCCCAGGCCGGCGCGGCCTTGGCGTCGGGACAGAAGAAGGGATTCTGGTTCACCGCGTCCCAGGACCAGTTGGCGCGGTCGATCTTTTGTGTGCCCATCTGCACCAGGGCGCCGCGGATCGTCACCTTGCCGTAGAGCTTGTCGAGAATTTTGCGCGCGATGGCGCCCGCCGCCACGCGGGTGGCGGTTTCGCGCGCGCTCTGGCGGCCGCCGCCGCGATAGTCGCGCACGCCATACTTGGCTTCATAGGTATAGTCGGCGTGACCCGGCCGGTACTTGTCGCGGATGTCGGCATAGTCCTTGGAGCGTTGGTCGACATTCTCGATCAGCAGTCCGATGGGCGTGCCGGTGGTGACCTGGGCGGGCAGGCGCTCGTCCTGGAACACGCCCGACAGGATTTTCACCGTGTCGGGTTCCTGGCGCTGGGTGACGAACTTGCTCTGGCCAGGGCGGCGCTTGTCCATCCAGGGCTGGATGTCGGCTTCGGTCAGTTCGATGCCGGGCGGGCAGCCATCCACCACGCAGCCGATCGCCGGCCCATGGCTTTCGCCAAAGCTGGTGACACGGAAAAGGTGGCCAAAGGTATTGTGTGACATGGGCTGGGTTTAGCCCGATTTGCCCTAGGGTTCCAGTTTAACCACTTGGGAGCCTGATACGCGGAAAACCACGCCCTGCGGCTCGTCCAGGGCGCTCATATGCCGCCAGTCCAGCCCCGCCAGCAGGCCCCGCAGGATGCGGGTGGTGGCGCCGTGGCTGACGGCGATGGTGTTGGTCTCCAATTCCTGAAACCAGTCGCCGACCCGGGCCGCGACCTCGGCATAATTCTCCCCACCCGGCACCCGCACATGCCATTTGTCGTTGCCGCGCTGCTCGAACAGGGTGGGGCTCTGGGCGCGCGCCTCGTCGGCGGTCAACTGGTCCCAGACCCCCAGATTGATTTCCATCAGCCGGTTGTCGGTGGCAAAGTCTTCCGCAGGCAGGCCCATCGTTTCACGCGCGATCTTCATGGTGGCGACGGCGCGGGCCAGCGGTGAGCAGACGAAGCGATACCCCGCCGCCATTCCCAGTTCGCGCTTCAGGATATGGCCGACCTGGGCTGCTTGGCGCAGGCCCAGTTCGGTAAGCGGTGTGTCCTTGTAACCGGAGAAGCGCTTTTCGACATTGGCCTGGGTCTGGCCGTGGCGGGCGATGTAAAGCGTCAGCCCCCCTGGAAGCTCAAGCGCCATCCGACTTCTGCGGCACGGTGATGTCGGGCGCGTCTTCGGCCTTCATGCCCACGACGTGATAGCCGGCATCGACATGCAGATTCTCGCCGGTGACGGCGCTGCCCATGTCGGACAGGAGATACAGCGCGGCATTGCCCACTTCGCCTTGCGTCACGGTGCGGCGCAGCGGCGAGTTATATTCGTTCCACTTCAGGATATAGCGGCTGTCGGCTATGCCCGCGAAGGCGAGCGTCTTGATCGGGCCGGCCGAGATCGAATTGACGCGGATATTCTTCTTGCCCAGGTCTTCGGCCATGTAGCGCACCGATGCTTCCAGCGCCGCCTTGGCCACGCCCATCACGTTATAGTGCGGCATGTTCCGTTCGGCGCCCAGATAGGTCAGCGTCACCATGCTGCCGCCATTGGTCATCATCTTCTCGGCGCGTTGGGCGACGGCGGTGAAGGAGTAGCAGCTGATGTCCATGGTCATGCGGAAGTTTTCCGACGTGGTGTCGACATAACGGCCGCGCAGCTGGTCCTTGTCGGAGAAGGCGATGGCATGGACGATGAAATCCAGGCTGTCCCAAACCTTGCCCAGTTCGGCGAACGCCGCATCGATGGACTCCGGCTTGCTGACGTCGCAATCGATCATTGCCGCCGGCTTCATGGTCTCGACCAGCGGCACCACGCGCTTCTTGAACAGGTCGCCCTGGTAGGAGAAAGCCAGCTCGGCGCCGGCCTCATGCAACGCCTGGGCAATGCCCCAGGCGATGGAATGCTGGTTGGCCACGCCCATGACAAGGCCACGTTTGCCCTTCATGAGACCTGGAAATGGCATGCTGGTATCCCCGTTAGCTGGGCAGTGATTTACCCTGAATAGGCCAGCGGCCAAACGGGATTTTGCGTGCGCAAAAACACACTATATTTCAATTGGTTAGCGTATCTTGGCGCGCGGGTCATAGTCGTTGCCCCACCCCTCAAGGAACGTCTTGAGGGACTCGTCGGGCTCGTCCGGAGCTGAGATTACCAATCGGACATAAAGATCGCCCGCGCCGTCCTTGGCCGCGATGCCCTTGCCCTTCAGGCGCAGCACCGTACCGGTGTTGGAATTGGGCGGCACGCTGAGCGACACGGTGCCGGTCAAGGTCGGCACCGGTACTTTGCCGCCCAGCACCGCTTCCTTCAGGGTCACCGGCAGATCCATGCGGATGTCGTTGCCGTCGCGCGTCTTCCAGGGATGCGCCGACACCGACACGGTCAGCAGGATATCGCCACTGGGCCCGCCGCCGCGGCCCGCGCCGCCGCGGCCCTTCACGCGGATGGTCTGGCCGTCCTTTACGCCGGCCGGAATCTTGACGTCGATCTGCTCGCCATTCTGCAGCACCACCCGCCGCGTGCCCCCGATGGCGGATTCATCGAAGCTGACGGTGACGGCGGCGGCGAAATCCTCACCCTTGGTGGCGCGGGGTTGCCCGCGCCCACGCCGGCCGCCCATCAGGTCGGCGAAGATATCTTCGAACCCTGCCGCGCCGCCGGGCGCGTCGTCGAAACTGAAATGGAATCCACCGGCGCCCGGCCCCGCGCCGCCGCCAAATGGATTGCCTTGGCGGAAACCACCGCCCCCTTGGCGCGGATCGAACCCCTTGGGATTGCCGTCCGGCCCGATTGCGCCGGCATCGAACTGGGCGCGCTTGTCCTTGTCGCCCAGGATGTCATAGGCGCCGGAGATTTCCTGGAATCGCTTCAGTGCCGCCGCGTCCCCCGCATGCTTGTCGGGATGATGCTTCTTGGCCAGCGTGCGGAACGCCTTCTTGATCTCGGCCTCGCTGGCGCCTTTGGCGACGCCGAGGACTTCATAGGGATCTTTCATGCCGTCCTTAACTGGGCCTTTTATGCCACCATATCAAGGCCTTGGGGGTTGGGGGGAACTTTTTGAACACCCGGGCGTTTCTGAGTTGGGGCAGGATTATCTCGTATGAACAAGCCATTGACGGAGAACCGGGCCTACACGCCGGACGAATCCGCTCGCTACCGCGTCCTGGTCGAGGCGGTCACCGACTATGCCATCTACATGCTGGACCCCGGCGGCATCGTCTCCAGCTGGAATGCCGGCGCCCAGCGCTTCAAGGGCTACGCCCCCGAAGAGATCATCGGCCAGCATTTCTCGCGCTTCTACACCGAGGAAGATCGCGCCAGCGGCTTGCCGGTCCGCGCCCTGGAAATCTCGGCCCGCGAAGGCAAGTTCGAAGCCGAAGGCTGGCGGCTGCGCAAGGATGGCACCCGCTTCTGGGCCCATGTCATCATCGATCCCATCCGCGATATGTCGGGCGCACTGACCGGCTTCGCCGAAGTGACGCGCGACCTGACCGAGCGCCACGCCTCGGAAGAAGCCTTGCGCCAGAGCGAGCAGCAGTTTCGCCTGCTGATCCAGGGCGTCACCGACTATGCCATCTACATGCTCAGCCCCGAGGGCATCGTCACCAACTGGAATGCCGGCGTCCAGCGCATCAAGGGCTATACCCCGGCGGAAATCATCGGCAAGCATTTTTCCAATTTCTACACGCCGGAGGATCGCGCCGAGGGCATGCCGGCGCGGGCGCTGGAAACCGCGGCGCGGGAAGGCAAGTTCGAAGCCGAAGGCTGGCGGCTGCGCAAGGACGGCAGCCGCTTCTGGTCGCATGTCATTATCGACGCCATCCGTGACGAGCAGGGAAAGTTGCTGGGCTTCGCCAAGATCACCCGCGACGTCACCGAGCGCAAAGAGGCGCAGGATTCCCTGGACCGCGCCCGCGAGGCGCTGTTCCAGTCCCAGAAGATGGACGCCATCGGCCAGTTGACCGGCGGGGTGGCACACGACTTCAACAACCTGTTGATGGCGGTGCTGGGCAGCCTGGAGCTGCTGCGCAAGCGCATGCCAGACGATCCCGCCCAGTTGCGGCTGGTGGACAATGCCATCCAGGGCGCCAAGCGCGGCGCCGTCCTGACCCAGCGCATGCTGGCCTTCGCACGGCGCCAGGACATGGATGTGCGTCCGCTGGACCTGGCGTCGCTGGTCGGCGGCATGTCCGATCTGCTGGAACATTCCCTGGGCAAGGACGTGGAAATCCAGACGGACTTTCCGCAATCGCTGGGACCGGTGGTGGCCGACCAGAACCAGCTGGAGCTGGCGCTGCTGAACCTGTGCGTCAATGCCCGCGACGCCATGAAGCGCGGCGGGCGCATCGTCATCGCTGCGCGGGAAGAAGAGACGGACCTGCGCCATATCTCCGGCCTGCCACCGGGCAAATATGTTTGTCTCTCGGTCACCGACACCGGCGAGGGCATGGATATGGACACGTTGGCCCGCGCGTCCGAGCCGTTCTTCACCACCAAGGGCGTGGGCAAGGGCACCGGGCTGGGTCTTTCCATGGTGCACGGCATGGCCGAGCAGATGGGCGGACGCCTGTTAATCCGCAGCAAGCCGGGCGAGGGCACCACCGCCGAGATTTGGCTGGCTTCCGCCTCCGGCCCGGCGCAAGCGCAAGATATCTCCATCGAAGCGCCCAAGCCGCGGGATGGCCTCCGCAAGCTCAGGGTGCTGGCGGTGGATGACGACCGGCTGGTGCTGTTCAACACCGTCGCCATGCTGGAAGACCTTGGACATGAGGTGGTCGAGGCCGGATCGGGCGGCGAAGCGCTCGAACTGCTGGCCCAGCAAGGCTTCGACCTGGTTATCACCGATCAGTCCATGCCCCGGATGAGTGGTACCCAGCTGATGGACGCCATCGCGCAGAACTGGCCTGGCACCAAGATGATATTGGCGACCGGCTATGCCGAGCTGCCGGGCGGCATCGAGGTCAAGGTGCCTCGGCTGGGCAAGCCTTTCGCTGAGCAGGACCTGAAAAGGGTCATCGCAGCGCTTTAGGGCGCGGCT
>CANBZE010000048.1 GCA_947373775.1 Alphaproteobacteria bacterium | reverse complement strand
AACAGAAGAGCATTCGGGTTTGCGTTACCGATATCTTCAGATGACAGTATCAACATACGCCGGGCCATAAATTTCGGATCTTCACCACCTTCCAGCATTCTGGCCATCCAGTATACCCCATAGGTCGCGTTGGTGACCAGGGCGAAGCTGCCATACATGGCCAGCGCCCCACAGAGCAGGCCCACCCAACCGCCCCACTGGTGCAATGCCGGATTTCCCAGCACCGCGCCGCCGCCCAACAGGAAAAAGGCGATCCAGAGGGTGAGGAAGATGGCGAACAGCAGCTTGCTGAGGCGGAAGGTCGAAACCCAAAGGCCCAGGGTGAAGACGCCCCAGAGCAGAAGGCACACGCCGATGGCGCTGCCAGCGCCCGACAGATCCAGGATGTGGTTGCCGCCCAGCAGGATCAGCAGCGCGAACCACCACCAGAAGGCGCCATAGGCGGTGAAGGCCGTGGCGCCGAACACATTGCCGGTCTTGAACTCCATGATGCCGGCGATCATCTGGGCGGTGCCGCCAAAGGCCATGGCCAGCGGGATGACCACCGGTTCGCCGGCCACCGGCAACAGGCCGGCATTGATGCTGCTGAGAAGAACAGTCGTAAGTCCGAACCCGACCAGGCCAAGCGGTGCGGGATTTGCCGTGTCTGCCATGCGTAGCTCCCTCTTTGTTGTTCTTGTGGGGGCAGCCTAGGCGGATTCTAGGCCCAACTCACCCGATTTCCGGGATGGCGGACACAGCGGCCCGCCAATTCCAGTTCCAGCAGCACCGTCAGGATGGCGGCCACCGGCGCACCGGTCTGGCGGATCAACTCGTCGATCGCGACGGGGGCAGGGCCAAGGGCTTCCTCGATCTGTGCACGGATGCGGTCGGCTTCCGCTTCCAGGGCCTCAGCGGCCATCAACGGCGCCGGAGCATCGGGCTCAGCAAAGCCGCCGCTCAGCATGGGCGAAAGTACTGACAGAATGTCGTCCGCGTTTTCGGTCAACACCGCGCCTTCGCGGATCAGGCGGTTGGCCCCGCGCGCACGCGGATCCAGCGGCGAGCCCGGCACGGCGAACACCTCGCGGCCCTGATCGATGGCGTACTGGGCGGTGATCAGCGAGCCGGACTTCTCGGCCGCTTCCACCACCACCACGCCGCGCGCCAAGCCGGAGATGATGCGGTTGCGGCGCGGGAAATGGCGCGCCTGGGGCGCTTCGCCCAGCCGCATTTCCGAAACGATCACGCCCTGGTTTTTGATCGCATCGTACAGTTTCTGGTTTTCCGGCGGATAGACGATGTCCACGCCGCCCGCCACCACTGCCACGGTGCCCACCGCCAGCGCGGCTTCATGCGCGGCCGCGTCGATGCCGCGCGCCAGTCCCGACACCACCACGATGCCGGCAAAGCCCAGATCGCGTGCCAGGGTGTCGGCGAACTTGCGCGCCAGCGCCGAGGCGTTGCGCGCCCCGACCATGGCAATCATCTCTTTTTGCAACAGGTGCGGATGGCCCAGCACACTGAGGAGCGGCGGCGGCGCTTCCAGCGCGGCGAGGCCGCGCGGGTATTCCGGCTCACAGGAGGCAATTATGCGCCCGCCCATTTTGGCTAGCGCCTCGATTTCCTGCGCGATGGCGCTTTCATCCGGCAGCACGAAATTCTTGGCGCCGCCGCGGCTTGCCATGCGCGGTACTTCGGCCAAGGCCTGCGAGGCGGTGCCGAAACGCGCGATCAGGTTTCGAAAGGTGACGGGCCCGATGTTTTCGGTGCGCGCCAGGCGCAGCCAGTCGCGGCGCTGGCTATCGCTGAGCTGCACTTTTTGCCCCAATACGCGGTTCAGTGCCTTGCAGCAGACGGCGGATATTTTCGCGGTGCATCCAAGTGATCAGCAGCGAAAGCGCCAGCGCCAGTCCGGCATAGTCTTCCCGGTGAAACATCAGGAAGTATGACGATGACAAGGCGATGGCGATCAGGGCCGAGAGAGAAGAGATACGCCAGATGAAGGCGGCGATGATCCAGGTCGCGGCGACCATGAGGCCGACCGGCCAATGCAGCGCCAGGCACACGCCCAGATAGGTCGCCACGCCCTTGCCGCCCTTGAAACGCAGCCACAGCGGAAACATGTGTCCCAGGACAGTGGCGCCCGCGGCGAAAATCTCCGCCCCCGGCGGCAGCAGCATCCGCGCCAGCAGCACTGCGGCCGCGCCCTTGGCGCCGTCGCACAACAGGGTGGCGGCGGCCGCCCATTTCTTGCCGGTGCGCAGGACATTGGTGGCGCCGATATTGCCCGAGCCGATCTTGCGCACATCCCCGCCCCCGGAAATCCAGGCGAAGAAAAGTCCAGACGGGATGGTGCCAAGCAGGTAGCCGAGCAGCAATGCGTACAGCAGGATCATGGCGGGGACGATGCCAGTGGGCGCGGCAGAAATCTAGCGCGCGTCAAACACGCATGCGCCGCCGACAAAGGTCGCCCGGGCGCGGCCCTGAAATTTGCGGCCTTCAAAGGCGGTGTTGCGGGAGCGGGAGCGCAGCTTTTCGGCGTCCACCACAAAGGGCTCATTTTCGTCCAGCAGCACCAGGTCGGCGGGCGCGCCCCGGGCCAGGGTGCCACCGGGCAGGCCGAAGATGCGCGCCGGTGCGGCGGTCAGGGCGGCCAGCACCTGGGACAGGCCGGCATCGCCATTGTGCGACAGCGACAGGGCGGCGGGCAGCAATGTTTCCAGTCCCACCGTGCCCGCCGCGGCGGAAGCGAATGGCTGGCGCTTGGTGTCGGCGCCTTGCGGCTCATGGCTGGACACGATCACGTCGATCACGCCGCTGGCCACGCCTTCGACCATGGCGGCGCGGTCGGCTTCGCTGCGCAGCGGCGGACGCATCTTGCGAAAGGTATAGTAGTGGCCAACATCCAGTTCGTTGAGGGTGAGGTGATGGGCGGCGACGCCGCAGGTCACCGGCAAGCCACGCGCCTTGGCGGCGGCAATCGCGTCCAGCGCGGCGCGGGTGGAGATCTGGCCGAAATGCATTCTCGCGCCGGTCAGTTCGACCAGGCGGATGTCGCGCTCCACCATCATGGCTTCGGCGATGGCGGGCGAGGCGGGAAGTCCGAGCCGGGTGGCGAACTCGCCTTCGGTGGCGCTGGCGCCTTTTACCAGTTCGGGATCTTCGGCATGGGAGATCACCAGCGCGTCAAAGGTGGCAGCATAGGACAAGGCGCGGCGCAGCACCCGGGCATTGGCGACAGAACGGTCGCCATCTGTAAATGCAATGGCTCCCGCTTCTTGAAGGAGTCCGATTTCGGTCATGGTCTCGCCCAGGAGGCCCTTGGTCAGGGCGGCGGTGGGCAGCACCCGCACTTTTGCCGTGGCGGCGGCGCGGCGCAGCAGGAAATCCACCAGCGACGGCTCGTCGATCACCGGATCGGTATTGGGCATCACGATCATGGAGGTGACGCCGCCCGCGGCGGCGGCGGCGGACGCCGATTCCAGGCTTTCGCGATGCTCGGCGCCCGGCTCGCCGGTGAAGACGCGGCAGTCGATCAGCCCAGGCGCCAGTACCAGGCCTCGGCAGTCGATCACTTCGGGATCGTTCGGTTCGGCGTCGTTGAACAGGCGCGGGCCGACATCGGCGATACGGCCATTTTCCACCAGCAAGCCGCCCTTGGCATCCAGGCCGGACGCGGGATCGATCAGCCGGGCATTGCGAAAGGCGATGCGCTTCATGACATCCCCCGGGAAAGGGCATCGAGGATGGCCATGCGCAAGGCCACGCCCATCTCCACCTGTTCGGCGATCAGGCTGACCTGCACGTCGTCGGCGATATCGGAGGCGATTTCCACGCCGCGGTTCATGGGGCCGGGGTGCATCACCAGCGCGCCGGGCTTGGCCACGGACAGCTTCTCGCGGTCCAGGCCGTAGAAGCGGAAATATTCGCGGGCGGACGGCACAAAGGCGCCGGACATGCGCTCCAGCTGCAGGCGCAACATCATCACGATGTCGGCGCCGGCCAGCCCGCTCTTCATGTCGGTATGGATTTCCACGCCGAAGCGGTCAGCCTGGCAGGGCAGCAAGGTGCGCGGCGCCACCAGCCGCACCTGTGCGCCCATCATGGACAGCAGGCGCAGGTTGGAGCGGGCAACGCGGCTGTGCAGCACGTCACCGCAGATGGCGACCACCAGACCTTCAAAACTGCCGCGATGGCGACGGATGGTCAGGGCATCCAGCAGCGCCTGGGTGGGATGCTCATGGGCGCCGTCACCGGCATTGATCACGCTGCAGTCCAGCTTGCGCGACAGCAGTTCGGCGGCGCCGGCATCCTGGTGGCGCACCACCAAGATATCGGGGCGCATGGCGTTGAGGGTGGAAGCGGTATCGATCAGCGTCTCGCCCTTGGAGACGGACGAGGTCTTGACCGACATGTTCATCACATCGGCGCCCAGCCGCTTTCCCGCCAGTTCGAAAGACGACTGGGTGCGGGTGCTGGATTCGAAGAACAGGTTGATCAGGGTGCGGCCCTTGAGCAGGGCGGTCTTCTTGTCGGTGGCGCGGCCCTGAACGACATAGGTCTCGGCCAAGTCCAGCAGCGCGGTGACGTCGAAGGGCGAAAGCCCCTCTATCCCCAGCAAATGCTTGGAACGCAGGATCGGTGTGGAGTCCACAGATGTCATTAAAGCCCGGCTTATAGAGAGGGATGCTGCGTCCCGCAAGCGGGGCTTTCAGTTAATGGCGGTCTTGTCCTGCGCGATCTTGGTGCCCCGGTTGATACAGCCATAATCCTTGATGCCGGCGGCATTGATCTGGGAGGGCAGGGGGCAGATTTCGAAGGTGCCGGTGATGCGGGTGTGCATGGAGCCGGTCTTGCTCTGCCAATACAGCCAGTTCTGCATAACCGGCGGGGCGATGTCGGCATTGCTGTCGGGCGGCGCCTTGATGATGATTTTCGTGCCGTCCTCGGCCGCCACGGTGACCCCCAGGCCTGGCGTCAACCCCAGGCTGCCCTTCACCATCCGGCACTGGCCGGTCAGGGCCGGGCTTTTCTTGCAGCTGATCTCGGCGGCCTGCGCGGCGCCCAACGGAATCGAAGACAACAAAGCCATCACAAGAACAAGCGCCTTACGCACCGCTCATCTCCTCCAGCGTCTTTCCCGCCGGTTCTGGCAGGAACAGGATGGCGATCAGTGTAATCGGAATGGTCGCCAGCAGCCACTGGATCGCGGGGCCATGGGCGTGGAAATGGTCATAGAGAGGGCCTTCCAGCAGCAACGCCAACGCCCCGATGCTGATTTCCACCAGATAGCGCAGTCCGGAGACAGTGGCGCGATAGTGGGTGGGCACGATCTCCAGCGCAAAGCCCGCCACCAGCACGTCGCCGGAGAAGAAGCCGAAAAAGGCCAGGGTCCACAATATCGGCATCGCCCAGGCCGGCGCTCCGCCATAGAAAAGATAAAAGCAGATGCCGCACAGCGTGACGATGGCGAAAGCCATGGGCTTGCGGCCGATCTTGTCGGACAGACGCCCCGCCGCGATGGCCAGACCCAACCCCACCAGTCCGCCGGGCACGAACAGGGCGGTGGTCTGCCAGGGTTGATAGTGATAGTCGCTCTGCAGCACCTTGGATGCCAGCAAGGTCGCGGCCGATATGGCGAAGCCCCAGGCCGACACGGCGATGAAGATGGCAGCAAGCCGCCCCGGATATTGGCGCACCAAGTCCCGCAGCATGTCCATCGTCTCTGCGAATTTGGACTTGGTCCTATGCTCCTGCGCGGCGAAGCGGGCGGTTTCCGGCAGGCGGCGGCGCAGGAAGGCGACCAGGAACAGCGGCACCGCGCCGATGAAATACAGCGCGCGCCAGCCGCCGGGCAGGACAGTGACGCCAGCAAAGATCAGGCTGGCCACGCCAGCACCCACGAAATCCATCGAGGTAAGGGTGCCATTGGCCCAGCCGCGCGCGCCTGCCGTCACTTCCTCCACGATCACCACAAAGCAGAGCATTTCCTCGGCATAGCCGAAGACGCGGGTGAAGAACTGCGCCCAGACAAAAGACTCGTAGCCGCCGGCGAACGCGGTGGCCAAAGTGAACACCGCCTGGCCGAAGATGGTGACCAGCAGCAGCCGCCGCCGCCCCACAAGGTCGGCGCTGGCCGCTATCAGCATGGCGAAGACGGCGGCCATGCGGAAATAGGCGGTGGTCAGCGCGATCTGGTTTTCGGGTATATGGAAAGTGGCCTGGATCTGCGGCGCGGCCAGGAAGAAGATGTTCATGTCATAGCCGGCGAAAAAAACCGCCGACCCGATCAACAGGAAAATGCGCTCGGTGCGCCGGTCGATCTGCACCGGCGGGCGCAGCAGCCATAAAAATCGCGCGGGCGCGGAATCGTTTGTCATTTGAGGTTCCGCAGCCTATCCAGCGCGCCCTGCAAAATGTAAGCGGCCGCCATCTTGTCCACGACCTCGTCGCGGCGCCGGCGCGAGGCATCGGCATCCAGCAAAGTGCGGGTCACCGCGCTGGTGGAAAGCCGCTCGTCCTGGAACAGCAGTGGCAGGGGCGAATGGGCGGCCCAGTTGCGGCCGAAGGCCCGGGCCGACTGGGCGCTGGGGCCGTCGGAACCGTCCATGTTCAGGGGCAGGCCGACCACCAGCCCGCCGACCCCCTGCTCACTTATTATAATGTCCAGCCGGGCGGCATCGGCGGCGAATTTGCCCCTTTTCAGGGTCTGCATGGGGGTGGCGATGGACAGGCTGGTGTCGGACAGGGCCAGACCGATGGTCTTTTCCCCCAAGTCCAGGCCAAGAAGCCGCAATCTTGGCGCCAGTTTCAGCTCTTCCAGCGCGATGACGGCCAAGGCTCCCCCTTTTGCTTGCCTCCGGACCCCCCGGTTGGTAGCAAACCAGCACTTACCTAACACAGCAGGAAACCTCATGTCCGTCGACAAGGACACCGTGCGCCGCATCGCCAAACTGGCCCGCCTGGCCGTGCCGGAAGCGCGGCTGGAACCCATGGCCGGAGAGCTGAACGGCATCTTCCAGTGGGTCGAGATGCTGGGCGAGGTCAATGTCGAAGGCGTGCCCGCCATGACATCGGTGGTGGCACAGAAACTGAAGTGGCGCGAAGACAAGGTGACCGACGGCGGCAAGGCCGACGATCTGATGATCAATGCGCCGGGCGGCGAAGATCACTTCTTCGTCGTGCCCAAGGTGCATGAATAATGTCTGATCTGATTTCCATGACCCTGGCCGAGGCGCGCGACGCCATCCGGGCCAAGACAATTTCCTCCCGCGAACTGACGGGCGCCTTTGTGTCGGCGATCGAAAAGGCGCGGCCCCTGAATGCCTTCATTACCGAAGCGGGCGAGCAGGCGCTGGCCATGGCCGATGCTGCCGACAAGCGCATTGCCTCGGGCAAGATCGGCGCGCTGGAAGGCCTGCCGCTGGCGATCAAGGATTTGTTCTGCACCAAGGGCGTGCGCACCACCGCCGCCAGCAAGATCCTGGGCAATTTCGTGCCGCCGTACGAATCCACCGTCACCCAGAACCTGTGGGACGCCGGCGCGGTGATGCTGGGCAAGACCAACCTGGACGAATTCGCCATGGGTTCGTCCAACGAGACCAGCGCCTTCGGCAATGTCATCAATCCCTGGCGGGCAAAGAACTCCAACGTCAATCTGGTGCCCGGCGGATCGTCCGGCGGATCGTCCGCCGCCGTGGCCGCCGACCTGTGCCTGGCCGCCACCGGCACCGACACCGGCGGCTCCATCCGCCAGCCCGCCGCCGTCACCGGCCGCGTGGGCCTCAAGCCCACTTATGGCCGCTGCTCGCGCTTTGGCGTCGTGGCGTTCGCGTCTTCGCTGGACCAGGCCGGCCCGATGACCAAGACGGTCAAGGATGCCGCGATCATGCTGAAGACCATGGCGTCGGTGGACGCCAAGGATTCCACCAGCGTCGATATCGAAGTACCCGATTACGAAAAGCTGCTGGAAGGCGGCATCAAGGGCCTGCGCGTCGGCATCCCCAAGGAATATCGCATCGACGGCGTCCCCGCCGAGATCAACGCGCTATGGACCAAGGGCGCAGACTGGCTGAAGGCGCAGGGCGCGGAGATCGTCGAGGTCTCGCTGCCCCACACCAAATATGCGCTACCCACCTATTACATCGTGGCCCCGGCCGAAGCCTCGGCCAACCTGGCGCGCTATGACGGCGTCAGGTTCGGCTATCGCGCCGAAGGCGTGCGCGACATCACCGACCTGTATGAGAAGAGCCGTGGCCAGGGCTTCGGCGCCGAAGTGCAGCGCCGCATCCTGATCGGCACCTATGTGCTGTCGGCCGGCTATTACGACGCCTATTACTCCCGCGCCCAGAAGCTGCGCACCCTGATCAAGCGCGACTTCGAGCAGGCCTTTGAGAAGTGCGACGTGCTGCTGACCCCCACCACCCCGGGTCCGGCCTTTGGCGTCGGCGCCAAGACCAGCGATCCCCTGGAGATGTATCTGCAGGACGTCTTCACCGTGACGGTGAACCTGGCGGGTCTGCCGGGCATCTCGGTGCCGGCGGGACTGACTGAGAGCGGTCTGCCGCTGGGTCTTCAGCTGATCGGCAAGGCCTTTGACGAGGCGACCCTGCTGCGCGCCGCTCAGGCGGTCGAAACAGCCGCGGATTTCAAGCATTCCCCGGCCAAATGGTGGTCCGTATGAACGCGCCTGTGAAGAACAAGCTGCTCAAGGGTGAAACCGGCGAGTGGGAGATCGTGATCGGCATGGAAGTCCATGCCCAGGTCCTGTCCCAGTCCAAGCTGTTTTCCGGCGCCTCCACCACCTTCGGAGCGGAGCCCAATAGCAATGTGTCGTTCATCGATGCCGGGTTCCCCGGCATGCTGCCCGTCATCAACGCGAAATGCGTCGAACAGGCGGTTCGCACGGGCCTGGGCCTGAAAGCCAAGATCAACCTGCGCTCGCTGTTCGACCGCAAGAACTACTTCTTTCCCGACCTGCCCCAGGGCTACCAGATCAGCCAGTACAAGGACCCCATCGTGGGCGAGGGCGAAGTGCTGATCGACCTCAAGGACGGGGAATCCATCAAGGTCGGCATCGAACGGCTGCATCTGGAGCAGGATGCCGGCAAGAGCCTGCATGACCAGCATCCCGACAACAGCTTTATCGACCTGAATCGTTCGGGTATCGCCCTGATGGAAATCGTCACCAAGCCGCACATGCGCACCAGTGAGGAGGCTGCGGCCTTCCTGAAGAAACTCAGGGCCATTGTGCGGTACCTGGGCACCTGCGACGGCAACATGGACGAGGGCTCCATGCGGGCCGACATCAATGTCTCGGTCTGC
>CANBZE010000047.1 GCA_947373775.1 Alphaproteobacteria bacterium | reverse complement strand
TGATGCCGTCCGACATCACCGGTTCCGAAGTGATGGAAGAATCCGCCGGCGGCGAACGCGCCTTCCGCTTCATCAAGGGGCCGGTCTTCACCCAGCTGCTGATGGCCGACGAAATCAACCGCGCATCCCCGCGCACCCAGTCGGCGCTGTTGCAGGCGATGCAGGAAAAGCATGTCACCGTGGCGGGCGCCCGCCACGATCTGCCCAGGCTGTTCCATGTGCTGGCGACCCAGAACCCGTTAGAGCAGGAAGGCACTTATCCGCTGCCCGAAGCCCAGCTCGACCGTTTCCTGCTGCAGATCGATGTCGGCTATCCGGACCTGGAAGCCGAGCGCCGCATGCTGCTGGCCACCACCATGGGCGAGGAAAAATCCGCGGTGAAGGTTTGCGGCCCCGACGATTTGATCGAGGCGCAGGCGCTGGTGCGCCGCATCCCGGTGGGCGAACAGGTGATGGAAGGTATTCTGTCGCTGGTGCGCGCCGCGCGTCCCGATTCCGACCATGCCAGCGGCGTGCAGGGCCAGATCGCCTGGGGCCCCGGCCCCCGCGCCAGCCAGGCGCTGATGCTGGCGGTGCGCGCCCGCGCGCTGCTGGATGGGCGGCTTGCGCCGTCCACCGACGATGTCGTGGCGCTGGCCGGCCCGGTGCTGCGCCACCGCATGGCGCTGAATTTCTCGGCCCGCGCCGAAGGCGCGACCACCGCCAGTGTTATTGAACGGCTCTGCGCCAGCCTCTTCTAAAGTAGGTTTCTTTTGAGCCAATTCTCCACGCTTCAGCACGAAGCCGATGGCCTGTCCGCCGGGCTGCCGCCGCTGATGGTGGAAGCCGATCATCTGGCCGCGTCGGTCAGCCTGGGCGTGCATGGCCGCCGCCGCGCCGGCATGGGCGAAAGCTTCTGGCAGTTCCGCCGCTATGCCTCCCACGATTCCTCGGCCGCCATCGACTGGCGCCAGTCCGCCAAGTCGCAGCACATCTTTGTACGCGAGCGCGAATGGGAAGCCGCCCAGACCGTGTGGTTCTGGCGCGACGCCTCCGAGAATATGAGTTTCAAGTCGGCTGCGGTCTCCAAGCGCGCCCGCGCCGATCTGCTTTTGCTGGCGCTGGCGTCATTGCTTGTGCGCGGCGGCGAGCGGGTAGGCTTTACCGGCATGGAAGGCGCCCCTGCTTCGTCCCGCCTGGCGCTGACCCGCATCGGCCGCGCCATGTTTGCCAGCGGCAACCAGGCGCTGCCGCCGCAAGTGCCCTTCGCGCGCGGCAACCAGCTTGTCTGGTTCAGCGATTTCCTGGACGAAGGCGTGTTCGAGCACATGAAGCGGCTGTCGCAACAGGGGGTATCGGCGCACCTGGTACGCATCATCGATCCGGCGGAAGAGGACTTCCCCTATTCGGGCCGCACCCGTTTTGAATCCCCGCGCGGCGAAGCCGATGAAATCTTCGGCCGCGCCGAGCGCGTGCGCGGCGCTTACCGCGCCCGCTTCACCGCGCATGGCGAGGAAGTGGCGGCGCAGGCCACGCGGCTGGGCTGGACCTGCACCGTCCATCGCACCGATCATGCGCCGCAAGGTTCGCTGATCGCCCTGCATGCCGCCATCGGCGGCGTATAACAGGTGCTGGGTTTTCCCATCAGTTTTGGAACGCCACTGATCCTGGCGGCCTTGGCTGCCCTGCCGGTGCTGTGGTGGCTTCTGCGGGTGACGCCGCCACTGCCGCGCCGCACGCCATTCCCGCCGCTGCGCCTGCTGCGCGGGCTGGAAGATGAAGAGCAGGCGCCGGCCGCCACGCCCTGGTGGCTGCTGCTGCTGCGCCTGCTGGCAGCGGCGCTGCTGATCGTCGCCCTGGCCGATCCGCTGCTGGGCCGCAGCCCCAAGCTGGCGGCGGCGGGCCCGCTGGTGCTGGTGGTGGACAATGGCTGGACCGCCGCCAAGGGCTGGGACACGCGCCAGGAATTGATCGCCGACCTCCTGCACAGCGCGCAGGGGCGGCCCGTCGCCATCATCCCAACCGCCGGCCCCATGCCCAGCGGGCTTCTCAATCAGGGCGAAGCCGCGCGCCTCGCCAAGGAACTGAAGCCCATGCCCTGGCCGGGCAATCGCGCCGCCGCGGCCACGGCATTGGGCCGCTTCAGCTTCGCCGCTGCGCCCGCGCTTTACTGGCTGACCGACGGCATCGAAGACGGCAAGAGCGCCGTTCTGCGTGACGCATTCAAACGCTATGGCGGCGCCACCACATTTGGGCCTTCGCGCCTGCCGCTGGGACTTTTGCCGGTGACGCGTGACGCCTCCGGCTTTGCCGTCACCGCGACGCGCGCTCGCGCCGGCGACGTGCTGGAGACCGAAGTAGGCGCCATCGGTGCGCGCGGCGAAACTCTCGCCGCCACCAAGCTGCACTTCAAGCGCGGTGACATCACCGCACGCGGCCATATCGCCCTGCCCATGGAAGTGCGCAACGCCACCACCCGGCTGGCGGTCACCGGCGAAGACAGCGCCGGATCGGTGCAGCTGCTGGACCGGGGCGCCGCGCAGCGCAGCGCCGGCATTGTGTCGGAAAGCGCCAATGGGGAAGGCCAGCCGCTGCTGTCCGACGTCTATTACCTGGAACGCGCGCTGTCGCCCTATGCCGAGATCGCCAAAGGCGGGATCGCACAGCTGATCGACAAGCATGTCTCGGTGCTGCTGCTGGCGGACGTGGCGAAAATCTCCGCCGCCGACATTCCCAAGGTGAAGGACTTTGTGAGCAAGGGCGGCGTGCTGATCCGTTTCGCCGGTGATCGCATGACCAATGGCAGCGACGAGCTGGTGCCGGTGCGCCTGCGTGCCGGCGGGCGTTACCTGGGCAGCGCCATGGCCTGGAGCGCGCCGCAGCGCCTGGCGGCGTTCGGTCCGCAGAGCCCCTTTAATGGACTGGAGATCGCCTCCGAAGTCACGGTGTCGCGCCAGATCCTGGCCGAACCGTCCGCTGAAGTTTCCAATCGCACCTGGGCGCAGCTTGCCGACGGCACGCCGCTGATCACGGCGCAGGCGATGGGCTCGGGCTGGATCGTCTTGTTCCACACCGCCGCCAGTCCCGGCTGGTCGTCGCTGCCGCTGTCGGGACTTTATGTCGAGATGCTCAAGCGCCTGCTGGCGCTGTCGGCCGGCACACCGGCGCGCGAGCTGGCGGGCCTGACCACCTTGCCGCCGGTGTCGCTGCTGGACGGTTTCGGCCATGCGATCCCGCCCACCCCCGATGTCGCGCCGCTGCCGGCGCATGATTTCTCCAGGCAGCGCGTTTCACCGCAGCATCCCCCCGGCCTGTATGGCGCCCATGAAGTGGAAAGCGCGCTCAACGTGATGCATGCGGGCGAGCACCTGTCGCCGCTGGCCGATGGTAGTCTCCAAGCTTACGGCAACACCCATGCCCGCGCGCTCGAGCCATATCTGCTGGCCGCCGCGCTGCTGCTGCTGCTGCTGGACTGCATCGTGTCGCTGTGGCTGCGCGGCTTCACCCCACGCAAGCTGAAATTCGCCGGCGCGGCGCTGGCCTTCCTTCTGGCCGCGCCGCATGCCCGCGCCGATGACGCGACCAACATGAAGGCGGCGCTGGACACGCGGCTGGCTTATATCAAGACCGGCCTGTCCGACGTGGACACGACAAGCCTGCAAGGCCTGAGCGGCCTGGGCATGGCCTTGAAGGCGCGCACCTCCTACGAGCCGATGGAGCCGCTGGGCCTGGACCCGGAGCGCGACGATCTTTCGCTCTATCCCCTGCTCTATTGGCCGATGGACCCGCGTGAGAAATCCCTGTCCCCCAAGGCGCTGTCGCGCGTGGGCGAATATATGCGCAATGGCGGCACCATCCTGTTCGACACCCGCGACCTGAGTTTGGGCGCGGTGCGCGGCGCCGCTTCGCCCGGCGAACAAACGTTGCGGCGGCTGACCGACGGTCTGGACCTGCCGCCGCTGGAACAGGTGCCGGCCGATCACGTGCTGAGCAAGGCGTTCTACATCCTGCGCGACTTTCCCGGCCGCTGGACCGGTGGACGGCTGTGGGTCGAAGCCCTGCCGCCCGCGCCCAAGAATGGTGCGCCGCCGGCGCGCGGCGGCGATGGCGTTTCCCCGGTGATCATCGGTGGCAATGACTGGGCAAGCGCCTGGGCGGTGGATACCAATGGCCATTTCCAAACCACGCCGTCGCCGGGCGGCGAGATCCAGCGCGAGATGGCCTTCCGCTTCGGCATCAATCTGGTGATGTATGCCCTGACCGGCAACTACAAGACTGACGTTGTTCACGCACCTGCGCTGTTGCAACGGCTGGGGAACGAGCGATGACAAGGCTGGCTTTCGCGCCTGTCATTCCGGTTTCGCTGCTGACCGCGCTGGCAGTGGTGGCGCTGCTGCTCACCGCTTACGCCTTTTATATGTGGGCGCGCGGCGCCTGGGCGCGGGGCTTGGCTTTCGGCGTTCTTATTTTCGCGCTGGCGGGACCGCTGCTGGTCAAGGAAAAGCGCGCGCCGCTTCCCGATGTGGCGGTGATCGTCACCGACCGCTCGCAAAGCATGAGCCTGGGCAAGCGCGCCGCACAGGCGGAAGCCGCACGGGCGCAAGTGAAACGCCTGCTGGCGCAGCAGCCCGGTCTGGTGGTGCGCGAAACGTCCGTCACCACCACCGCCACCGGCGAGAATAACGGCACCCAGGCCTTTGCCGCGCTGAACGCGGCGCTGGCGGATGTGCCGCAGGGCCGCGTCGCGGGCGCCATCCTGATCACCGACGGCCAGGTGCATGACGCACCGGCGCCGGAAAGCGTCAGCCTGAAAGCGCCGCTGCAGGTGCTGGTGGCGGGCAGGCGCGGCGAACGCGACCGCAAGCTGACCGTGGCCAATGCGGCACGCTTCGCCATTGTCGGCCAGGCGGCCACGGTGCGGCTGCGCGTCGACGATCTGGGCGGCAGCGGCGAGACCAGCGCGGTGCTGGACATCCATATCGACGGCAAGCCGTTCGGCTCGCGCCTGGTGCCGGTGGGCAAGGACACCGATATCAAGGTGCCGGTGGCGCATGAAGGCGAAAACCTGGTCGAACTGTCAGCGGGACAGGGCCCCGCCGAACTGACCATGCAGAACAACCGCGCCGTGGTCACCGTGTCGGGAATACGCGACAGGTTGCGCGTGCTCTTAGTGTCGGGCGAGCCCCATGCCGGCGAGCGGGTGTGGCGCAATCTTTTGAAGGCGGATCCGTCGGTGGACCTGATCCACTTCACCATCCTGCGGCCGCCGGACAAGCAGGATTCCACGCCGATCAATGAACTTTCGCTGATCGCTTTCCCGTCGCGCGAGCTGTTTCAGGAAAAACTGGGCTCGTTCGATCTGGTGGTGTTCGACCGCTACCGCGAGCGCGGTGTGCTGCCGCTGGCCTATTTCCAGAACCTGGCGTCTTACGTCCAGGACGGCGGCGCGCTGCTGATTTCCTCGGGCCCCGAATTCGCCGGGCCTGAGAGCATCTATCGCACGCCGCTCAGCCAAGTGCTTCCGGTGCAGCCCACCGGCCAGATCGTGACGGGTCCGTTCAAGCCGATCGTCACCGCCGACGGCCTGGCGCATCCCGTCACGCGCGAATTGCCGGGCCGCAACCAGGACAAGACGCCGCCCACCTGGGGCCGCTGGTTCCGCCTGATCGGCGCCAACAAGATCGCCGGCCAGACGGTGATGGCCGGCGGCGGCGGCCAGCCGCTGCTGGTGCTGGACCGTGTCGGCAAAGGCCGCATCGCCGAACTGATGAGCGACCAGACCTGGCTGTGGGCGCGCGGCTTCGAAGGCGGCGGCCCGCAGGCCGAACTGCTGCGCCGCCTGGCGCACTGGCTGATGAAAGAGCCGGAACTGGAATCGGAAATGCTGTCGGCTACCATCGTGGGCGACAAGCTGCAGATCACCCGCCGCACGATGGCGGCGCAGACCCCGTCGGTGACCCTGACCATGCCGTCGGGCAAAAGCACCAGCCTGCCGCTGATCAAGGCCGAGCCCGGCATCTGGCGCGCCGAGGCCAAGGCCGGCGAGCTTGGCCTCTACCGCGCAACCGACGGCATTCTGTCCGCCGTGGCGGCGGCCGGACCGCTGAACCCGAAGGAAGTGGCCGACATGCGCGCCACCGATGAGGTGCTGAAACCGGATGCGCAGGTCAGCGGCGGCAGCGTGCATTGGCTGGAAGACGGCGTGCCGGAAATCCGCCGCGTCGATGCCGGCGACACCGCCAGCGGTTCCAACTGGATCGGCCTGCGCAGCAACGGCGCTTACCGCGTCACCGCGCTGGAACAGGAAAAGCTGCTGCCGCAATGGCTGGCGTTGCTGATCATTGTCGGCGCGCTGCTCTTGGCGTGGCGGTTAGAAGGGCGTTAGCCCGGCGCGCCGACAGGCGCGCGAGCAGGTCCTGATGGACCTGCGAGAGGGCTAACGCGCGGCGAGCTTGGGCGAGCCGCCGGACCGCTAGCCAACGCCTGCGCCCACCGCGCAAACCGCGTCATCGATCTGCGCCCGGCGCACTTCGCCCGACAGATTCAAAATCTCGCCCGCCTTCAGCGACAGGCCCAGAATACGGTTCTGGTCCACGGGCCCGGGAAACTTCACCCGCCCCGGCGGCAGGCGCGAGAAGCCGACCTTGGCGTAGTAAGGCTCGTCGCCCACCAGGATGATGCCGCGCCACGGACCTTTTTGGGCCGCCTCGATTCCGGCCTGCATCAGGGCGATGCCGATGCCGCGGCCGCGCTGGTTGCCCTGCACCGCCAGCGGTCCCAACAGCAATTCTTCGTGCCCGCCGATCCGCACCGGCCAGAAGCGCACCGAGCCGCGCAGGATGCCGTCCTCCACCGCCACGAAGGATAGGCCGGTCACCGGCTTCACGCCTTCGCGCAGCCGGTAGGCCGACTTGGCGAAACGCCCGGGGCCGAATCCTTCAGCATTCAACGCCTCGATGCCGGCATCGTCGTCGGGATTTTCCAGGCGGATCTGCCAGGCTGGCATGGGCGCGTTCATGGGCGTTTCGCTAATCGGCAAGCACGCAAAAGGCAAGCTACCAGTGATGGGAAGGCGGCGCGGCGCCGGTCAGTTCCTGCAGCCGGCGCAAGGTGGCCGGGGTGCAGCCGTCCGGCGGCGCCAGCGGATCGGCAAAGCAGACGTCGCGGATTTCCAGGTTGGGTTTGAAGTTCACCGCCGCGCCGTCGATGCTGTAGAGCGCCACCACCGCCGTGGCCCAGCCGGCCTTGCGGGTATAAAGCGCGAAAAACCGCGCTTCGCCGCCCACCAGGCCCACTTCTTCGGCCAGTTCCCGCAGGATGGCCGGTTGGGCGGCCTCGCCCCGGCCCACCCCGCCGCCCGGCAGCCGCCAGCCGGCCGTATAGCGCTGCCGCACCAGCAGGACCCGGCCCTGATCGTCATAAACCGCAGCCGCCACGCCAAAGGAGGTGGGCGCCCACAGCACTCTGAGGGTCATGTATGCCCGGAAGACGATAAGTCTTAACACCCGTTAAATCTCATCCGTGGTCACTGTCCTGTAACGGTTCAATAACCCCTTAAATGTAACCTGCGGTAGAACATTTTAGCTTAATAGCCATTCACCATCGCGGAAATTCCGCGTGTGTCCAGGGCGTAAAAACCAATGTCCGGTGCCGGATTCGAGAGCTTGAAGGCGCTCATTGTCGAGGACAATGCGCATATGCGCTCGCTGCTGCGGGCGCTGCTCAATTCCATCGGCATCAAGGAAATCGCTGAAGCCGCCCATGGCCAGGCCGCCATCGACTCGCTGCGCGAGCGCAAGTCGGACCTGGTCCTCAGCGACATGGCGATGAAGCCGATGGACGGGCTGGAATTCACCCGCCATGTCCGCAACCATGAACACAGCCCCAACCCTTTTGTGCCGATCATCATGATCACCGGCCATACCGAAAAACACCGGGTGGAACAGGCGCGCGACGCCGGCGTCACCGAATTCCTCGCCAAGCCGATCACCGCGCACAACCTGTTCTCGCGCATCTCCGAGATCGTGGAACGCCCGCGCGCCTTCGTGCGCTGCGACAGCTATTTCGGGCCCGACCGGCGCCGCCGCATGATCGACGACTATGCCGGCCCGTGGCGCCGCAAGGAAGATTTCCAGGACATGGATGTGCGCTGATGACCAAACAAGCTCCCGCTGAAGCCCAGTTTATTGCGCCCGATGCCTATCCCCAGATGATGAGCAAGCAGGCCGTCGCGGGTGCCATGAAGGTGCTGCGCTCCGCCCAGACTGCGGTGAAGGCGCAAGTGGCGATCGAAGCGCATATTCCACCCATGCGCGCCGCCATCCTGCAATATGTCGAGGAGCTGGAAGACGCTTCCGGCGACTTGCGATCCATATTCGACAAGGTGCATGAAATCCGCGGCTTTGCCGAGACCGCGGGCCTGGTCACCACCGGCCGCATCGCCGACATTCTGTGCCGCTACATGGACGACATGTACCGGATCGGAAAGCCGATGGACACGATGATCGTGAAGCTGCACGTCTCGGCCATCGCCCGCGCCGCCCGTGCCGAGGATGATGACGTCAAGATGGGCGAAGTGGTGGCGGCCGAGCTGGCCGCCCTGGTGGCGCGCCGCCTGGCGGAAGCCCGCTAAGTCATTGCCCAAGTCATTGTCAGTCACCATCCGTTAACGTTTTAAAACCACGTCAATGCGGAACAATTCACCCCTCCTTAAGCCCTGCCGTTAATACTGATCCCAGGGATTATTGGGTTTTCTTTCCATGCTTCAGATCGGCGGCATTGTCGTCCTCTTCGCCTGCGTGTTCGGCGGTTACCTGATGACCGGCGGTTCGCTGGGCGTTGTGATCGAAGCGGCGCCGCACGAATTGCTGACCATCTTCGGCGCCGCCCTGGCCGCCATGCTGATCGCCGGCTCGATGTACAACATGAAGAAGATCGCCGGCTCACTGGGCAAGGTGATCAGCGGGCCGATGTGGAAGCCCAAGGATTACAACGACCTGCTCTGCCTGCTGTTCCTGCTGGCCAAAACGATGAAGTCCAAGGGCCTGATCGCCCTGGAAGCCCATATCGAAAAACCCTCCGACTCCTCGATCTTCAAGCGCTATCCCAAGATCTGCAAAGATCATTTCGCGCTGGATTTCATCTGCGACACGCTGCGCATGATGACCATGAGCCTGGAAGACCCGCACCAGGTTGAAACCGCCATGGAAAAGCAGCTGGAAAAGCATCATCACGAAGCTTTGGTTGGCGCCAATGCGCTGCAGTCCATGGCCGACGGCCTTCCGGCGCTGGGCATCGTCGCCGCCGTGCTGGGCGTCATCAAGACCATGGGCGCGATCAGCGAACCGCCCGAAGTGCTGGGCGGCATGATCGGCTCGGCGCTGGTCGGTACCTTCCTGGGCGTGTTCCTGGCC
>CANBZE010000046.1 GCA_947373775.1 Alphaproteobacteria bacterium | reverse complement strand
TAGTCGAAGCCCGCATCCATCGGATTGGCGCGCGGGGAGTGCTGATCCAAAGCCTTCAGATCCAGCGTCTGGGGCCACCAATCCTTGTTGGAATGGCCGTGTGCGCCGTGCATCACGGGGCATTTGCCGGACGGTGCCTGGTTGTTCTCGCTCATAGAGGGCTCTCCTTGAATTTGGAATTATTCTAAATAGCCAAATGGGGCGGATCAAGTCAGTTTAGAATTATTCTTAACTGTGACGCAAAGCCGCTATCCGCAAAACCGCCTTGAGCGTTGGGCCCCGGGGCGCAATAGTCCCGCGCGTTCGCCGTGCTCAGGGAAATATTATGTCCAAATTCGACAAATCGAAGCTGCCCAGCCGCCATGTCACCGAGGGACCGGAGCGCGCGCCGCACCGCTCCTACTATTACGCCATGGGCCTGACGGAAGCGGAGATTCATCAGCCTTTCGTCGGCGTGGCCAGCTGTTGGAACGAGGCGGCGCCCTGCAACATTGCCCTGATGCGCCAGGCCCAGTCCGCCAAGAAGGGCGTGAAGTCCGGCGGCGGCACGCCGCGCGAATTCTGCACCATCACCGTCACCGACGGCATCGCCATGGGCCATGAAGGCATGCGCTCGTCCTTGGTGTCGCGCGAAGTGATTGCCGACTCGGTCGAACTGACCATGCGCGGCCATTGCTATGACGCGCTGGTCGGTCTGGCCGGCTGCGACAAGTCGCTGCCGGGCATGATGATGGCGATGCTGCGCCTGAACGTGCCCGGCGTGTTCCTTTATGGCGGCTCGATCATGCCGGGCCGCTTCCATGACCAGGACGTCACTGTCGTGGACGTGTTCGAAGGCGTGGGCAAATTCTCCGCCGGAAAAATCCCCGAGACCGAACTGGTCGAACTGGAAAAGGTCGCCTGTCCTGGCGCCGGCGCCTGCGGCGGCCAGTTCACCGCCAACACCATGGCCTGCGTGGCCGAGGCCATCGGCCTGGCGCTGCCGTATTCGTCCGGCCCGCCTGCCGAGATCCTGTCGCGCGATGACTTTGCGCTGAAGGCCGGCGAAGCGGTGATGGACCTGCTGGCGAAAAACCTGCGGCCGCGCGATATCTGCACCCGCAAGGCGTTCGAGAATGCCGCCATGGTGGTGGCCGCCACCGGTGGTTCGACCAATGCGGGCCTGCACCTGCCGGCCATGGCGAACGAGGCGGGCATCAAGTTCGACCTGTTCGACGTGGCGGAAATCTTCAAGAAGACGCCGTATCTGGCCTCGCTCAAGCCGGGCGGCAAGTATGTCGCCAAGGACATGTGGGAAGCCGGCGGGGTGCCGATGCTGATGCGCATCCTGCTGGATGCGGGCCTTTTGCATGGTGACTGCATGACCGTCACCGGCAAGACGGTGGCGGAGAACCTCAAAGACGTGAAGTTCAATCCCGACCAGAAGGTGATGGTCGAGGTCAAGAACGCGCTCGCTCCCACCGGCGGTGTGGTCGGTTTGAAGGGCTCGCTGGCGCCCGAAGGCGCCATCGTCAAGATCGCGGGCCTCAAGCACGTCAAGCATCGCGGCCCGGCGCGGGTGTTCGATTGCGAGGAAGATTGCTTTGCGGCGGTGGAAAACCGCCAATACAGCGAAGGCGATGTGCTGGTGATCCGCTGGGAAGGTCCCAAGGGCGGTCCTGGCATGCGCGAGATGCTGTCGACCACCGCGGCGCTGTACGGGCAGGGCGTCGAGAATATCGCGCTTGTCACCGACGGACGCTTTTCGGGCGCGACGCGTGGATTGTGCGTCGGCCATGTCGGTCCCGAAGCCGCCGACATGGGCCCCATCGGCCTGATCCAGGATGGCGACATCATCGTGATCGACGCCGAGATGGGCACCATGGACGTGGAGCTGTCGGAGGCCGAATTGGCGGAGCGCAAGAAGGCGTTCAAGCCCAAGCCGGCCGGCTTCAAGACCGGCGCGCTGGCGCGCTATGCTAAGAATGTCGGCCCGGCGCGTGACGGCGCGCTGACCACGCCCGGCGCTGACCAGGAAGTGCGCTGCTACGCCGACATCTGATCTTTCGCGACCAGCTTTTCGATCCGCCGGTCGGGCATCAGCCACATCACCGCCACCGCGGCGTAGCAGAGCAATGCCGCCCAAGGCGCGACAAAGCTGAGCCCGATCCCCGTTGCGTAAATGACCGGCGAGATTGTGCCCTTGGAGTCGCGTCCGACATAGGCCTTCATGGGAGACGCCGTGCCCTGCACGCGGATGATCACGGACTGCAGCAGCCGCCAGGCCAGCGCCGGCATGAACAGCGATACGCCATAAACGGCGATGGGCACGCTTGCGAAGGAATGCTCGCCCATCCAGCCAGTGGCGAAGGGCACCAGCGACAACCAGAACAGCAGGTTGAAGTTGGCCCACATGATCGGCCCGCTCACCGTACCGACCAGGTGGAAGTAATGGTGATGGTTGTTCCAGTAGATCGCCACATAGATGAAGCTGAGGGCATAGGCCAGGAACACCGGCCAGGCATGGTGCAGGGCCTCGAAGCTGGCGCCTTCGGGCACCTTCAGCTCCAGCACCATGATGGTGATGATGACGGCGATCACGCCATCGGTCATGGCGAGCAGGCGGTCGTTTTCCATGGCGATTCCCTTCAGACGCGCCACGTTAGCAAGTGAGGCGGTTGCCGTCAGGTCTTGCGGGCGTCGTGCGCAGCCTTGAGAACCCGCAGGGCGTTGCCGCCCCAGAAACCGGCCAGCTGCGCCTCGGTATAGCCCAGCTTCACCAGTCGTTCGGTGATCTTGGGCAAGGCGGCGGCATCCTCGAAGCCGATGACGCCGCCGCCGCCGTCCCAGTCGGCGCCGACGCCGACATGCTCGGGACCCACCAGGTCGAGCGCATGGGTGACATGGCTCATGAAGGTCTCGAAGGTGGCGCGCGGCACCGGATATTTGGCGTTGATCGCCTTCATGCCGGTGGCCACTTCGCGCACCGCCGCAGCAGCCTGGGCTGGGGTCATGCCGGAAAGGTTTTCCAGCTTCTGATACAGCGCGCCGCGCGCCTTGTCGCGTTCCGGATCGCGGGGCGCATCGATCAGATAGGCGTTGTAGCTGTTGATCTGGATGGTGCCGCCCGCCGCCGCCAGCCGCTTGATGCGGGCATCGTCGATGTTGCGGGGATGGTTGAATACCGCGCGGCAGCCCGAATGGGACAGGATGATGGGCGAGCGGGCCATGTCCATCATCTGGTCGAACACGGTATCGGCGCTGTGGCTGGCATCCATCACCATGCCCAGATCCATCGCCAGCGCCGCCAGCTCGCGGCCCTTGGGCGACAAGCCGTTCCATTGCGGCTTGTCGGTGGCGGAATCGCCGAACTGGTTGTTCTTGAAATGGATGAAACCCACCATCCGCACGCCCAGCTTGTAGAAGCTGCGCAGCAGGGTGACGTCATCGCCGAGCGGATAACTGTTCTCGATGCTCTGGTACACGATGCGCTTGCCCGACGCGGCGATGCGGGCGGCGTCTTCGGCGACGAAGGCCAGTTCGAACTGTTTGGGATGTGCCGCCGCCAGCTCGCGGATTTCCGCCGCGCGGAGCAGCGCGGCATCGCGCGCCGCCATCATGCCTTCCGGGGTCAGCGGGCCTTGCGGCGTGAAGATGGCGAAGAAGCCGCCATCCAGCCCGCCCTCCACCATGCGCGGATAGTCCACCTGGGTGAAATCATCGGGCTGGGTGTGACGCTTGAGAATGTCCCAGCCGGGCCGCGCCAGGCTGGCCGGCGTGTCGAGATGGGTGTCCAGGCAGATCAGCCGCTGGTGGAGGGCGGCCGTGGCGCTTGGCTGTGCCAGCGCCGGCACCGCGGCCAGCGCCAGCCCATTAACCATGACCGTCCGTCGTGAAATCGCCATGCCCGCCCCGAAACTGCAAAATCTGCATGAAAATCTAGGGGATGGTGCCATGGGAGCACCAGCGCCGCCTTGCCCCAAACCGGCCTGCTGGTAAATTAAATCTGCGTTTTGGCGGTGCAGGCGAAGGATGATGCGCAAAATTGCGTTGGCGTTGGGCGTGTTGCTGACTTTGTCGGCAGCCGCGCCTCTGGCAGCCGACAGCGCCAAATCCCGGGCCAACACCCAGTTGGCCCTGTTCCAGGAACGCACCATTTTCCATTCGGGCCTGCGCAACGCCCACACCATCGCGCTGACCTTCGACGACGGTCCCAACGCCCATACCGGTGAAGTGCTGGACGCGCTGAAGGCGATGAACGTCAAGGCCACCTTCTTCATCGTCGGCGCCCAGGCCCATCGCCATCCCGATGTGCTGGCGCGCATCGCCCGCGAGGGCCATTTGCTGGCCAATCACAGCGGCACGCACGCCTATCTGGGCGGCAGTTATGACGCCGATCCCGAGCGGCTGCTGAACCAGTTGCGCGACGTGCATGAACAGATCGCGCCGTTGATGGCCAAGGGCGACAAGTTCTATTTCCGTGCGCCTTATGGCGCCTGGAAATACGCCCATGCCGACATCCTGAATGCCGATCCCGAACTGCGCCGCTATGTCGGGCCGATCTATTGGGACGTGGGCGGCGACATTACCATGTCGCGTGATGGCTATGTGATGAGCGCGGCGGACTGGAACTGCTGGCACAAGGGCTGGGAAGCGCGCACCTGCGCCAAGGGCTATAGCCGCGAGATCCGCCGCAGGGATGGCGGCGTGGTGCTGATGCACTGCATCCATGTGCAGTCAGCCGCCCTGGTGCGCCAGGTGGTGCCCGCCCTGATTGAGGAAGGCTATCGCTTCGTCCGCCTCGACCAGATGCCGGAATACCGCCAGTATGAGACGCCGGGTGACCGGGGCGTGGCCGACGCCAAGCCGAAATTCCTGCATTTCGCGTCGATGCGCCCGGAAGACATAAAATAGCCGCACAGCCTCCTTCAGGTTGCGGCAAAACAACCAGGCCAAAAGGCCAAGGGAGGATCGCATGACATTGCGTACCATGCTTATCGCCACGGCCTTTGTCGGGATGGCGCTGCCGGCCGTTGCCGCCGATGCCAAGCTCACCGCCGCCATTGCGGCATCCAGCCGTGCGCCGGAGAATTCGTCCCGCGACGGCGCCCGCCATCCCCGGGCCAGCCTGACTTTCTGGGGCCTGAAGCCCGGCCAGACCGTGGTGGAGATTTCGCCAGGCGGCGGCTACTGGTCTGAAATCCTGGCGCCCTATGCCAAGGCCACCGGCGGCAAGTATTTCGTGGCGATGGGCAAGCCGGATGCCAGGTTGCCGGCCAAGTTCGCCGACAAGGCAGTGTATGGCGACATCCACTATACCGTGTTCAGCAAAGACTCGGGCCCGCTGGCCGCGCCCGGCAGCGCCGACATCGTGATAACGGCGCGCAACATCCACAACTGGATATGGGAGTCCGGCACGGTCGACAAGGCGATGAAGGATTTCTATGCCGTGCTGAAGCCTGGCGGCATCCTGGCGGTCGAGGAGCATCGCGCCGATCCCAAGCCCGATACCGACGGTTCCAAGAGCGGCTATGTCACCACCCAGCATGTCATCGACCTGGCGACCAAGGCCGGCTTCAAGCTGGATGCGAAATCCGAGATCAATGCCAACCCGAAAGACACCAAGGATTATCCCTTTGGCGTCTGGACCTTGCCGCCCTCGCGCCAGAGCAGCGAGGGCAAGGACAAGCCCAGCCCGGCCGGATTCGACCGCGCCAAGTATGACGCCATCGGCGAAAGCGACCGCATGACCTTGCGCTTCCGCAAACCGGCATAATCGGTCACTCTTATAGGGTGAGGGGCATCGGATTCGCGGCGGCCATACTGGCGTCCATCCTGTTCGGGGTGGGCGGCACTTTCGCGCAATTCCTGTTCCAGCACCGCGGCGTCAATATCGACTGGCTGGTGACCATGCGGTTGCTGTTCTCCGGTCCGGCGCTGCTGCTGATTTCCGCCATCGGGGGCAAACGCATCTTCGATGTGTGGCGCACCGATGCCATGCCGCTGGTCCTGTTCGGCCTGCTGGGCATGATGCCGGTGCAATACACCTACATGGCGGCGATCAACGCCTCCAACACCGCCACCGCCACCATCCTGCAATTCACCGCGCCTGCCATGGTGGCGCTATGGCTGGCGCTGGCCGGGCGCAAGCGTCCGGGCGGGCGGGAGATGGCGGCGATTGGCCTTGCCATGCTGGGGACCTTCTTCCTGGTGACGCACGGCAAGCTGGGGGCGCTGTCCATCTCGGCACTGGCGCTGTTCTGGGGCCTGGCCAGCGCGGCGGCGGCGGCGTTCAACTCCATCCAGCCTTCGAACATTCTCAAAAAACATGGCGCGGCGCTGGTGGCGGGCTGGGGCATGGTGATTGGTGGCGTGGAGCTGTCGCTGTTTCACGCGCCCTGGAAGGTCGAAGGCCAGTGGGACGCGACCGCCGGCATATTTTTCGCCTTCATCCTGGTGATGGGGACCTTGGCGGCCTTCTACCTGTTCAACAAGGCGCTGCGGCTGATCGGGGCGCAGAAGACCATTCTGCTCACCTGCGCCGAGCCGCTGTCAGCCGCGGTGCTGGCGGTGTGGTGGCTGGGCGTGTCGTTCGGCCCCATGGACTGGCTGGGGAGCGCGCTGATCCTGGTCACCATCGTGCTGCTGGCCAAGGGCGAGACCGAAGAAGAGTTGGCGGAGAAAACGACTTAAAGAAGCTCTTCCAGACCTTCGACAAAGGATATTTTCGGAGCCCACCCCAACGCGGCCTTGATCTTCGAGATGTCGGCCAGGGTGGCGGCGGAGTCGCCTTTGCGCCCTTCGGTATGGATCTGGTTGGGGGAGATCATGTTCGCCAGCTCTTTGACCGAGAGCGATGTACCGCTGCCGACATTGAACACCGTGCCGCGCGCGTCGCTTTCCAACGCCGCGATGTTGGCCGCCACCACGTCGCGCACATGCACGAAGTCGCGCCGCTGGCTGCCGTCGCCATGGATTTCCAGCACTTTGCCGTCCGCGGCGTGGCGCAGGAAGATGCCCAACACCAGGGCGTAGGCGCCGGTTTCCGGCTGGCGCGGGCCATAGACGTTGAAATAGCGCAGCACCAGCGAAGGCAGGTCAAAATCCTGATCGAACAGCAAGGTGTATTGCTCGCCAACCAGCTTGGTCAGGCCATAGATGTTGAGAATGTCCGGCGGATCATCTTCCCGGTGCGGCGGCGGGCGGTTGCCGTAATAGGTGGAGGAGCCGCTATAGATGAAGCGCTTCACTCCGGCATCGCGCGCGGCCAGCAGCATATTCTGGGTGCCGGTGATGTTGGACCCCGTGCAGACATCGATCTGTTCCTGTGACGGGCCGGAGCGGGACATGGCGGCACAATGCAGCACCCCGTCCATGCCGGCGGCGGCCTTGGCGCAGGCATCCATGTCGCGGATATCGCCTTGGATGAACTCGCACGCTGCAGGGACCCATCCGCGCTTGCCATAGATAAGGCTGTCCAGCACCCGCACCGCGTAACCGCGCGCCAGCAAGCCCTCGCAAAGATGGCTGCCGATAAAGCCCGCACCGCCGGTGACCAGAATTTTCTTCATGGAGCGTTCTTATACAGGCTTTGGAAGAAGTTCAGATCGTCTTTTGTGTTGATGCCGCGCGCCTCGGTTGCGTCCGCCACTTCGATCGGCGTGACGGTCCAGCCCTGTGCCGAGAGAAACGGCAGGAAGGGCAGGAAATTGATCTCGCCCGTGCCTGCGCCGCGCGGGGCCTTTGCCAGATAGGCATCCCACTGGGTCTTCAACCCGCCCGTGCCCAGCAGGAAGGTGCCGACATCGGAATAGCCGTTCTGGGTGGTGGCATCGCCTTCGCGGGTCTGCAGCACCTTGGTGAGGCGCGGGCCGTCGAAGACGTATTCCACATATGGCACGGCCATGCGGGTGACGGGCAGCACGGCGTTTTTGCCTTGTGTCAGCGCATCCAGCGCGCGTTTCAAAGTGTCAGTGGAAACGAAAACCTGATCACCCCACACCACCAGAACCGCGTCATATTTCGACCAGACATCATGGCCGCGAAAGATCGCGTCGCCCATGCCGGTGGGCGCGGGCTGGATGCTGGTGGAGACATTGGCGGGCAGGGGCGGAAAGGCGGCCGCGCCGTCCGGCGATAGCACCAGGTGGATGTGATCCACCAGCGGCGCCAGCTTGGCATGCAAGATGGACCAGATCGTGTCATGGGCCGTCAGGGGCGTGAGGATCTTGGGCCCGCCCGTGCCCAGCCGCGTGCCGCGCCCGGCGGCGGGAATGACGGCGCAGATTTTCATGTCAGCAGGCTGAACAGGTTGCGCAGGCCGCGCCGCATCCGCCACTTGGGATCGGTGAAGCCGGAGAAAGTGCGATACAGCACCGGCAGCTCGGCCACTTCCACGCCCTGGGCGATCAGCTGGCGCACCAGCGCCAGCGGCGCATCGCCCTTGATGTCGGGCAAGCCGGTCACGGTGCGGCGGCGGAACACGCGCAGGCCGGTCAGCGGATCGGAGACGATGATGCCGGTACGCAGATAGAAAAGTGTGCTGAGAAAGAAGGCCGCCACCTTGCCCAGCCAGTAGAGCAGCCGGTTCTCGCCATAAGCGGCGCGGACCGAGGTGATGAATTGCCGCCGGCTTTGGGTGCGCGAGCCGAACACCCCGCCCAGCGACTGCTGCTGTTCCAGAAGCGCGATGATGGCGCGAACATCGGCGAAGCGATAGGCGCCGTCGCCGGTCATCAGCACCAGGTAGTCGGAACTGCCGCTGGACAACCAGTTGCGGAAATAGGCGGTGTCCGGGAACAAGCCGCCAAAGTCGCTGACCCCGACGGACGCTTCGGGCTGGGCCACCCGGTTGAGGGTGAGGTGTGGCGCGACGCCAGTCCAGTTCGTCTCCAGGAATTCCTCCACCAGCTCTTCGCTGGCGACCGAGCGGTTGTGGATGTCGGCGAAAATTTCCACCGACGGCGTGGCGCGGCGCATTGTGAGACCCAGCACGGCATCAGCCACGGCGGTACCATTATGGACAGCGGGGCGCGCCGGATTGGCGAATGCCGCGTGAAGCACCGGCACGTCCAGATCGCCGGCGGGCAAGCGGTCTGCTGCGTCATTCAACAAGATGTGGCTGACAGTGGCGCCGTAATGCCGTGCCGCATCCAGAATATCGCGGGCTGTCAGCTTCTGGATGTCATGGTCGCTGTCCAGATTCATCACCAGCGCCTTCACCGCCGCGGGCGAGGCAGCCAGCGCGGCGGCGGCGATGCGGTAGCTGGGCAGCAGCGAGGAATGCTGGGTGCCGGGGCCGTACAGAATGATGTCGGCCGAGGCGATTGCGGCCGAGGCGAAGGTCGACAAGGCGGGCACGGAATCGCGCGCCGACAAGAAGG
Source organism: Alphaproteobacteria bacterium (assembly GCA_947373775.1). The sequence continues at coordinate 35 of CANBZE010000046.1, read as the reverse complement.
CGCGTTTGGCGGCGGCGTCCATCCCGGCAAGGGTC
>CANBZE010000045.1 GCA_947373775.1 Alphaproteobacteria bacterium | reverse complement strand
GGCAGCGCGGGCTTTCTTCACCGGCGATCTTGGCCACATCTATGACCAGGCCTGGATCACCGGCGCCACCAACAGCCAGTTCGCATATTGGCTGTCCGAACCGCTGCCCTTTCCGCTGTTTCCCTATCCGCCGGTTTTCCTGCTGCTGGTGCTGCCCTTCGCCAAGCTATCGGCGGGCATCTCGTTGCTGCTGAGCCAGTTGGCGCAGTTCGCGGCTCTCGCCTGGGCAATCCGCAAGCTGGCGCCGGGCAAGTCGTATCTGTTCTTTCTGGTTGGTGCGCTGCTGGCGCCCGCCGCGGCCAACAATGTGCTGGCCGGGTCCAATGCCGTGCTGGTGGCGGCGCTGATCGTGGGCGGTGTGGCGCTGCTGAAGACAAGGCCCGTGCTCGCCGGCGCGCTGCTGGGCGTGGTGATCTTCAAGCCGCAATTCTTCGTGCTGCTGCCGCTGGCGTTGATCGCGGCGCGACAGGAAAGGGCGCTGCTCGGCATGATCGGTTGCGCGGTGGCGCTGACCCTGCTCAGTGCGGCGCTGTTCGGTCCCTCGCTGTGGCTGGACTGGTTCAATGTCTATCTCCACCCGCAAGCGGTGGCCGGCGTGAACGGCACCGAGTGGGGCCATAGCTGGGATGAAAGCGTCTCGACCTGCCTGATGCTGCTGGGCGTGCCCAAGACATTGGCGACGGCAGCGCAGGTTGTGGCCGCTCTGGTCGCCGCCGCCGCCGTGTGGCGCGCCTTCCGCACTAATTTGATTCAAGATGGCCATCCCGCCCGGCTGGCGGTGCTACTGTGCGCCGCACTTCTGGCCAGTCCCCATGTCTCCAATTATGACCTGATCCTGGCGGGCCTAGCCGCCTTGCTGGCGGTCCAGGCGCTGCCCGAAAGTTCCCGGCCCCTGGCCCTGATCCTGCCCTTGGCGGCCTGGATGGCCCCCCTCTACAACCCGCCCCGGGCCATGCCGCTGGGCTTGATCACGCCTTTGGTGGTTTTGGCGCTTCTGGCAGGCTTTTTGGGCCTGTTTGGGGGTCAAAAACCCTTGCCAGCCAAGGGCTAACTTCCTATAAGCCCGCCATCTCGCATGCGCGGGTGGCTTTCGGCGGGTGTTCCGCTGTCGCCGTCCGGTGTTCCCTCAGGGGGATAACCCGCGCATCTGGCCAACCGGTAAAGGAGACTGACTAATGGCTTTGCCAGAATTTTCCATGCGCCAACTGCTCGAGTCCGGCGCCCATTTCGGTCACCGCCAGCAGCGCTGGAATCCGAAGATGGCGCCGTTCATCTATGGACAGCGCAACGACATCCACATTCTCGACCTGACCCAGACCGTGCCCTTGCTGCACCGCGCGCTGGTCACCCTGCGCGAAACCGCCGCCGGCGGCGGGCGCATCCTGTTCGTGGGCACCAAGCGCCAGGCGTCCGAGCCGATCGCCGCAGCCGCCAAGCGCTGCGCCCAGTATTACGTCAACCATCGCTGGCTGGGCGGCACGCTCACCAACTGGCAGACCATCAGCCATTCGATCAAGCGCCTGCGCACCATCGAAGAGACCCTGACCAGCGCCGGCGAATCCGGCCTGACCAAGAAGGAATTGCTGGGCCTGCTGCGCGAGCAGGACAAGCTGGAACGCAGCTTGGGCGGCATCAAGGAAATGGGCGGCGTGCCGAACCTGTTGTTCGTGGTCGACACCAACAAGGAAGCCATTGCCATTGCCGAAGCCAAGAAGCTGGGCATCCCGGTCATGGCGGTGCTGGACTCCAACTCCAATCCGGACGGAATCGCCTTCCCGATTCCCGGCAATGACGACGCCGCCCGCGCCATCGCGCTGTATTGTGACCTGGCGGCCCGTGCGGTGATCGACGGTCTTGGCCAGGGCCAGACCGATGCCGGCGTGGACCTGGGCGCGGCCGAGGACATCGTCGACGCGGGCCCGCAAGCAGTCGAAGCCGAACCGGCCACCGCTTAACTTTCATACGATTGACGCCCGCGCGCCCCAAAGGCGTGCGGGCCTGAATGGAGACTGCAATGTCGAACATCACCGCCTCCATGGTGAAGGACCTGCGCGACAAGACCGGCGCGGGCATGATGGACTGCAAGAAGGCGCTGACCGAAACGGGCGGCGACATGGAAGCGGCCATCGACTGGCTGCGCAAATCGGGCGCCCTGAAGGCGGCCAAGAAGGCCGGCCGCGCCGCCGCCGAAGGCCTAGTGGGCGTCGCCGTCGATGCCAATACCGGCGTGCTGCTGGAAGTGAATGCCGAGACCGATTTCGTCGCCAAGAATGAAGATTTCAAGACCTTCGTGAAGGACGCCTCCAAGCTGGCCCTGAAGCAGGGCGGCGATCTGGAGAAGCTGCTGGCCCATCCGATGGGTTCGTCCACCGTGCAGCAGACCCTGACCGAACTGGTCGCCAGGATCGGCGAAAACATGTCGGTGCGCCGCGCCGCTGCGTTGTCGGTCAATCCCGGTGTGGTCGCCGCCTATGTCCATAACGCCGCTTCGCCCGAGCTGGGCAATATCGGCGTGCTGGTCGGCCTGAAGTCCACCGCCGACAAGGACAAGCTGTCGGCCCTGGCCAAGCAGCTGGCGATGCATGTCGCTGCCGCCGCGCCGCTGGCGCTGACCAAGGAACATCTCGACAAGGCGGTGGTCGAGCGCGAATACAATGTCCAGAAGGACATCGCGCTGCAGTCCGGCAAGCCCGAAGCCGTCGTCGAGAAGATGATGGAAGGCCGCATGCGCAAGTACTACGAGGAAGTGGTGCTGATGCAGCAGGTCTACATGCTCGACGGCGAGACACCGATCGCCAAGCTGATCGAGAAGGCCTCCAAGGATCTGGGCGCAGCCGTAGAGATCGAGGGCTTTGTCCGCTTCAAGGTGGGCGAAGGCATCGAGAAGGCCGACGCCGACTTCGCCGACGAAGTCGCCCAGATGGCAGGCACCCGCTAACCGAGGTTTCGTCTCATGCCGTCAGCGCCAAAATACCGCCGGATACTGCTCAAGGTTTCCGGCGAGGCGTTGATGGGGGGCGACGCCTCGGCATCAACATCGATGTGGTCGACCGCATCGCCCGCGATGTGAAGGAAGCGCACGAAGCCGGCACCGAGATCTGCATGGTGGTGGGCGGCGGCAATATCTTTCGTGGCCTGGCCGGATCGGCCAAGGGTATCGACCGCTCCACTGCCGACTATATGGGCATGCTGGCCACGGTGATGAACGCACTGGCGCTGCAGGCGGGCATGGAGCGGGTCGGGCTCACCTCCCGCGTCCAGTCGGCCATCGCCATGAACAATGTCTGCGAACCCTATGTCCGCCGCCGGGCCATCCGGCACATGGAAAAGGGCCGGGTGGTGATCTTCGGGGCCGGGACCGGCAACCCCTTCTTCACCACGGACACCGCGGCGGCCCTGCGGGCGGCCGAAATGTCCTGCGACGCCATGCTCAAGGCCACCCAGGTGGACGGGGTCTATAGCGCCGACCCCAAGAAGTTCCCGGACGCCAAACGATACGATTCTCTGAGCTATCACGAGGTGTTAGCCCAGAATCTTCAGGTTATGGATGCGGCGGCGATCTCGCTGTCGCGCGAAAACCGCATCCCGATCCTGGTGTTTGCCCTGTCCGAGCCCGGCGCCCTGGCCAAGGTGCTGCGCGGCGAGGGCCGGGCAACCATTATCGAAGAAAAATGAAGCGGGGCCGGGGTCTTAGGGTAATCTGGCCCAATAGCGTTTTTGGGGGGACGGAGCGACGACATGGCTGATGCCTACAACAAGGACGAACTCGACCGCCGCATGAACGGCGCCATCGGCACCCTCAAGACCGAATTGTCGGGCCTGCGCACCGGCCGTGCCAGCGCCGCCCTGCTGGATCCGGTCAAGGTCGAGGCCTACGGCAATTCGGTGCCGATCAGCCAGGTCGGCTCCATCGGCACGCCCGAAGCCCGCATGATCACGGTGCAGGTGTGGGACAAGAGCCTGGCCAAGGCGGTGGACAAGGCGATCCGCGATGCCGGCCTGGGCCTGAACCCGCAGATGGACGGCCAGCTGCTGCGCATCCCGCTGCCCGAGCTGAACCAGGAACGCCGCAAGGAGCTTTCCAAGCTGGCCGCGAAATATGCCGAGGCCGCCCGCATCGCCGTGCGCAACGTGCGCCGCGACGGCAACGACCTGCTCAAGAAGCTGGAGAAGGACGGCAAGATCAGCCAAGACGATCAGCATACCAAGGCGGATGAGCTGCAGAAGCTGACCGACGACCACATAAAAACCATCGATGCCGCGCTCCATAACAAGGAGCAGGAAATCATGCAGGTCTGACCAGAGTGCCGGAGAAAACGCCCTCGCACCTTCCCAAGCATGTCGCCATCATCATGGACGGCAATGGACGCTGGGCGAAGAAGCGCTACCTGCCGCGCGAGGCCGGGCATTTTGCCGGGATGAGCGCGGTGCGCGAGACGGTGCGCGCCGGCTGCGACATCGGGCTGGAGAACCTGACCCTGTTCGCGTTCTCCTCCGAGAACTGGAAGCGCCCCAAGACCGAGGTTGGCGCGCTGATGGGGCTGTTCCGCGCCTATTTCCGCAGCGACATGGATGAGCTGGTCGAGCGTAACGTCCGCATGCGGATCATTGGCCATCGCGGCCGCGTCGCCTCCGACATCCAGCAGATGATCCAGGACTCGGAAAGCCGTACCGCCAGGAACACCGGCATGAACCTGACCTTCGCCTTCGACTATGGCGGCAAGGAAGAAATCGTCGCCGCCGTGCAGGAACTGGCGCGCGCCGCCAAGGACGGGCGGCTGGATCCTGAAACCATCACCCCCGAACTGTTCGCCTCGCGCCTGTTCACCAGCGCGCTGCCGGAACCGGATCTGGTCATACGCACCAGCGGCGAGCACCGGCTGTCTAACTTCCTGCTCTGGCAGTCGGCCTATGCCGAACTTCTGTTCCTGGACACGCTGTGGCCGGATTTCGACCGCGCCGCGCTGACCGCCGCTCTGGAGCAGTTCGCCGCCCGCGAACGCCGCTTTGGCGCGCTGGATTCGGAAGCCGTGGCGTGAGCATGACGCAGTCCCATCCCGGCAACATCCTGCGCAGCGGAAGCGAGACCTTTCTGCGCGTGCTGTTCGGTGTTTTTTTGGCGTTTATCGCCATCGCATTGGCGACGCTGCCCAACCCTGTTCCGTTTGCTGCCGTCACCGTGGTGATGGCGCTGTTTGCGGCGCGTGAATGGCATCGTTTGGTGCGCAGTCCCACCCAGCGCGAGATTGCCGACCAGCAGCCGATCCATGTCCAGACCATCATCACCGTCGCATCCATCGCCTGCGCCGTCACCGCCCTGGTGCTGCGCGTGGTGCCGGCGGCCTTCGCCTTCCTGGTCATCGGCACGGTGGCCGCCTTCGTGATGGCGCAGCAGCGCAAGGACAATCCGCTCTGGCATGCGGGCGGCGTGCTGTATATCGGCTTGCCGTCTGTCGCGCTGGTAGCGCTCAAAGCGCTCCCGGCTCAGGGGACCTGGTACATACTGGGCCTGTTCCTGATCGTGTGGGCTACCGATACCGGCGCGCTGGTGTTCGGCAAGCTGATCGGCGGCAAGAAAATCGCGCCGCGCATTTCGCCCGGCAAGACCTGGGCCGGCACCATCGGCGGCAGCATTACCGCAGCTACGGTGTTTGCAGCCTATATCGCGTTTTTCTCTTTCAATGTTTTGATAGCCATAGTTTTCGCAATCGGCCTCAGCGTCGTCGCGCACCTGGGCGATCTGTTTGAATCCAGCATCAAGCGCCGCTTCGGCACCAAGGATTCGGGCGGGCTGATCCCCGGTCATGGTGGCGTGCTGGACCGGATGGATTCCATGTTCGCCTGCAGCTGCGTCCTGGCGGTGCTGGTATTCGCAGCGCATCTCAATCCGTTGTTCGGGGGCCACGCGTGAAGGCAATCGCGGCCACCAAGATTTTCGACGAATTGCCGCCTCTGGACGAAGTCCTGGGCCGCAAGGTGACGGTGCTGGGCTCCACCGGCTCCATCGGCGTCAACACGCTGGATGTGATCGCCCATGTGCGCAAGCTCCATGGTGCGGACGCGATGCCAATCACAGCGCTGACGGCGGGCAACAATGTGAAGCTGCTGATCGAACAGGCGAAGGCGATGAAGCCCAGGCTGGCGGTGATCGGCGACGAGAAATGCCTGGCCGAACTGAAGGCGGGTCTTGCCGGCACCGGCGTGGAAGTCGCGGCGGGCCGTGCGGCGGTGATCGAGGCCGCCGGCCGTCCCTCCGACTTCGTCATGGTGGCGATCATGGGCGCCGCCGCAATCGAACCGGCGCTGGCCGCCATCCGCCGCGGCGTGGTGGTGGCGCTGGCCAACAAGGAATGCGTGGTGGCGGCCGGCGCGGTGTTCCGCGACGCCATGGAAAAATCCGGCGCCTCCGTGCTGCCGGTGGACAGCGAACACAACGCCATCTTCCAGGTGCTGGGTTCAGGCGATGCCTCCGAGGCCGATCTGGTCACGATTACCGCCTCGGGCGGGCCGTTCCGCGAATGGAGCCTGGAGCGCATGCGCGCCGCCACGGTGGAAGAGGCGGTCGCCCATCCCAACTGGGCAATGGGCCGCAAAATTTCCCTCGACAGCGCCACCTTGATGAACAAGGGACTGGAACTGATCGAGGCGCATTTCCTCTTCGCCCTGCCGCCGGAAAAGCTGGCGGTGGTGGTGCATCCCCAGTCCATCGTGCACTGCCTTGTGTCCTATGAGGACGGCACCACCATGGCGCATCTGTCGGCGCCGGACATGCGCACGCCCATCGCCCATGCCCTGGGCTGGCCGCGTCGTATCCCGTCGCCCTCGCGCCGGCTGGACCTGGCCGCGCTGGGCACCCTGGTATTCCATCCGCCCGCGCACGACCGTTTCCCCGCGCTGAACCTGGCCATCGATTCCATGCGCTCCGGCGGCATGGCGCCGACCGTGCTGAATGCCGCCAACGAGATCGCGGTGCAGGCGTTTCTGGACCGCCGCATTGGCTTCCTCGACATTCCGCGCGTGGTCGCCGCGGCGATGGACCGCGACATGGGCAGCAACGGGCTGGCGGGCGATCTGGAAAGCGTGCTGGGCACCGATGCGCGCGCGCGTGTGGTGGCCGAAGAGATTTGTCAGAGAGTAGGGACGTGATGCTGGATATGATGCTTGGTCTTTTCCATTGGATATCAACGCCCAGCGGCGCCCTGGCCTTCCTGTTCTACATCACGGTCGTGGTCTTCGTGCATGAGATGGGCCACTTCCTGGTGGCGCGCATGTTCAAAGCCAGGGTCGATGTCTTTTCCGTGGGCTTTGGGCCCGAATTGTTCGGCTACACCGACCGCAACAATACGCGTTGGAAGCTCAGCGCCCTGCCTATCGGCGGCTATGTGAAGTTCGCCGGTGATGCCGATGCGGCATCCACGCCGGATCGCAATACGGCCGGCCTCAGCGCGGCGGACAAAGAGGGCATGCTGGCGTTCAAGCCGGTGGGCCAGCGCGCCGCCGTGGCCGCAGCCGGTCCCATTGCCAATTTCATCCTGGCTATCGTGCTGCTCACGGGATTGTTCCTGTATAGCGGCCACACCTCCGTCGGACCCCTGATCGGCCAGATCGCCAAGGGCAGCGCCGCGGAAGCTGCGGGCATCCGCACCGGCGACCGGGTGACGAAGATCGGCGATGTCCAGATCACCGATTTCCAGCAGTTGCCCGAGATCATTTCCACCGGCGGGGGTCAGGCCTTGCAGATGGGCTTACTGCGCGGTGGCAAGCCGCTGCAGCTGTGGGTCACCCCGCGCATGACCAAGTCCGCCGACGGCCTTGGCGGAACCGAGGAACGCTTTGTCATCGGTGTGCTGCCTTCGCCCAAGGCCGAACTGGTCCATCACACCTACAATCCGGTCACGGCGTTCGGGGCGGCTTGCGGGCTGACCGTGGACATCGTCCGCGGGACCCTGGTCGGCATCGGCCAGATCGTCACCGGCAAGGCCAGCGTCCAGCAGCTGCACGGCCCGGTGGGGATCGCCGATATCACCCGGAAAGTGGCGGAATTCGGCTTCCTGCCCCTCTTGCGGCTGGTGGCTTTCCTTTCTGTAAGCATCGGACTGGTCAATCTTTTTCCGATTCCGCTCCTCGACGGGGGGCATCTTCTATACTATGGATGCGAAGCTGTTTTGGGGCGCCCGCTCGGTGAGCGGGCCCAGGACGTCGGGTTTCGGCTTGGGCTGGTTTTGGTGTTGGGACTGATGCTCCTGACGACCTGGAATGACCTGGTCCGGCTGAATCTTTTCTGAAAACCGGGCCGCCGCGCCCCCTAGACGAGTTGGCCGAAACTTAGGATGCGGATTTTGCGCCTTAGAAGCAGGTTGTTGCGCGCGACCTCGGCCGGACTCTGTTTGGCGCTGGCGTCCGGTCCCTCGGTGGGCCAGATCCGCCCCGGCGCGGCCGAACGCGCCCAGGAATTGAATGCCGCGCCGCCGCCCAGCAAGGCCGCCGCCGCCCCGCCCGGCGTTCCCGGCGCCGCTGAAGCGCCGCGCTTCATCCAGCATATCGTGGTGCGCGGCACCCAGCGCGTGGAGCCCGGCACCGTTCTGACCTATGTCGGCGTGCGTGAAGGCGACATCTACACCCCCGCCGAAACGGACCAGGCGCTGAAAGCGCTGACCACCACCGGGCTGTTCTCGGATGTGAAAACCAATTTTGACGGCGCCACCGGCACCTTGACCATCCGCGTCACCGAGAACCCGATCGTCAATCAGGTGGTGTTCGAGGGCAATTCCAAGGTCTCCGACAAGGACCTGACCAAGGAAGTCCAGATCAAGCCGCGCGCCGTCTTCACCCGCGCCAAGATCCAGGCGGACGTCCAGCGCATCATCGAACTGTACCGCCGCAACGGCAAGTTCGCCGCCCGCGTCGATCCCCAGATCATCCAGCGTCCCCAGAACCGCGTCGACCTGATTTTCTCCATCACCGACGGCCCCACCACTGGCGTCAGCAAGATCAATTTCACCGGCAACAAGATCTATCCCAGCGACACGTTGAAGGGCCAGATCGCCACCGAGGAAAGCCGCTGGTGGAAATTCCTCGCCAGCAACGACAATTACGATCCGGACCGCCTGCAGTTCGACCGCGAGTCCCTGCGCCGCTACTACATCAATCGCGGCTATGCCGACTTCAAGGTGCTGAGCGCGGTGGCGCAGCTCACCCCCGACCGCAAGAGCTTCTATATCAACTTCACGGTGGAGGAGGGCGTCCGCTACCATTTCGGCAAGGTCGCCATCGACTCCAAGATCCGCGAACTGCCGGCCGCCCAGCTCCAGCCGATGGTCGATATAAAAGAAGGCGACATCTATTCCCAGGAAGACGTGCAGAAGGCGATCGACGCCCTGACGAACTTGGCGGGCACCAAGGGCTATGCCTTTGCCGACGTCCATCCTCGCCTCAAGCGCGATCCCAAGACCCGGACCATCGATCTGGGCTTTGAGATCGTGCAGGGCCCGCGCGTCTATATCGAAAAGATCAATATCGCGGGCAACACCCGCACCCTGG
>CANBZE010000044.1 GCA_947373775.1 Alphaproteobacteria bacterium | reverse complement strand
GCGACCTCTCCGGCCTGGAACTGGCGGGCCACAATTTGGCCGATGCCGACTTCACCGGCGCCATTTTGGAAGAAACCAATTTCGCCGGCGCCAAGCTGGATTCCAGTTCCTTTTTCGGCGCCGACCTGCGCCGCTCCAATCTGTCGGGTGCGAGCCTGCGCCGTGTCGACATGCGCGGCGCCTCGATGCGCGGCGCCAATCTGATCGGCGCCGACCTGTTTGAAGCGGACCTGCGCGAAGGCACCATCGCGGAAAAGGACAAGTACGGAAACCTGCGGGTGCTGCAGCACGACCTGGGTCCGTCCGAATTGCCCGCCGCGATGATGAACTCCGCCAATCTGGAGCGCGCCAAGATGACCGGCGCCATCGCCATCCAGGCTGACTTCACCGACGCGGTGATGAAAGGCTGCCGCCTCACCCGCGCCAATCTGCGCCAGGCGCGCCTGACCGGCGCCAATCTGGAGAATGCCGACCTGTCGGGCTGCAACCTGACCGGCGCGGACATGGCCGGCTGCATCCTGATCGGCGCCAAGATGGATTTCGCCACCACCCATGGCGCCGACATGGCCGGCAGCCTGAAGGAAGCCAAGGCGCCCGATCCCGAAGCGGTGGCCAATATCGAGAACCTGCTGCTGAGCCATTCGCGCTGGGCCGAAACCGACGGCCGCGAAGGCAAGCCCGCCGACCTGACCGGCATGGACCTGCGCCATGTCTCCCGGCTGTCGCACCGCGTGCTGACCGCCCTGATCGCGCCCAAAGCGCTGATGTATGGCGTGGTGCTGGAAGGCGCCTCACTGCAGGGCTCCAACCTCTCCGGCGCGGATTTGCGGTCTGCCAAGCTGGGCGGCGCGGATCTGCGCGGCGTCAATTTCTCGGGCGCGCAGCTCAATCATGCCGACATGCGCGACACCAAGCTGGGCCCGCTGATGATCGGCGGTTCGCGCCTGCTTCCGGCGCGGCTGGACAATGCCCAGGCCCGTTATGCCGACTTCCGCGGTGCCGATCTGCGCCGCGCCCGCCTGTCAGGCTGCGACATGTCCTATGCCAACCTGGTAGACGCCGACCTGCGCGACAGCGAAACCGACAGCGTGGACTTCTCCGGCGCCAAACTGCCCGGACGTTTCGCCGATGCCCTGGCCGCCACGGCCTGATTCAAAAATTACGCAGCGATCATCGCCGAGCTTTTGGCGCGGATGAATTGCGCCAGCCGGCCCAGCGACACCTTGGCTTCGTTCCTGGCGCCGTCCAGCTGGAACAGATGGCCCATGCCGTCATAGATCTCCACGCTCACCGCGACATTGGCGTCGGCGGCGCGATCACCCAGCTTGGAGGCGTCGTCGCGCAAAATCTCGTTGGCCCCGGCATGCACCATGATGGGCGGAAAGCCGGTGAAGGGCGCATAGGCAGGGGATGCATAGGCGTCGCAGGGATTGGACTTGCGCAGGTAAAGGCGCGCCGACAGGAATAGCAGGTCCCAGTCCAGCACCGGGTCGGACTTGCGGTTGCCCAGCATGGAGTAACCCGACAGCGAAAGATCTGCCCAGGGCGACAGTCCGACAATGCCGCCCGGCATTTCCAGGCCCGCATTGCGGACGGCCAGCGCCACGGCAAAAGCCAGCCCACCGCCCGCCTCGTCGCCCGCCAAGATGATGGAAGATGCCGGTACGCCTTTGACGAGCAGCCCGCGATAGGCGTCTATCCCGTCGCGCACCGCGGCCGGGAAGAAGGATTCCGGCGCCAGCCGGTATTGAACGGAGAAAGCGCTGACGCCGCTGGCTTCCACCAGCTTGCCCACCAGCGCGCGATGGGTCTGCGGCGATCCGGCGACGAAGCCGCCGCCATGGAAATACAGGATGGTGCGGCCCGGCTCCTGGCGCACCGCGCCGACCCATTCGCCGGGAATGGCGCCCAGCTTGCCGGGGGAAAAATCCATCGCTTCGGGCGCAGGCCCGAACTTGGCGAACCACGCCGCACAGCGGGCGCGCACATCCTCGATCCCGCTGAGGGGCTTGGCTTGCGAGGATTGCGGCCAGAGCGCCATGGAGAACCGAAGCAGCTTGCGCGCTAAGATTAACAAAAAACGGGGGCCTCCCATAGAGAAGCCCCCGCTTCTGGTTGAATCAGGCGCTGCTCAGGCAGCCTTGGCGCCTTCGATGGTGGTCAAAGCCGGCGCATTGATGGCGATGCGGCGCGGCCGCTTCTCCTCGGGCACGATGCGCTCCAGGTCCACATGCAGCAGGCCGTTCTCCAGGCGCGCGGCCTTGACCTCGACATGCTCGGCAAGCTGGAAGCTGCGCTCAAAGCCGCGGCCGGCGATGCCCTGGTGCAACAGCGCGGCGGCGGGCTTTTCGGCCTCGTCGCGCTTGCCGCTGACAGTCAGGACACGGTCCTTCACGTCCACCGAAAGGTCCTTTTCGGCAAAGCCGGCGACCGCCAGGGTGACGCGGTAATTGTTTTCGTCGCCGCGCTCGATGTTGTAGGGCGGATAGCCCTGCTCGGACGCGGACTCCAGAAGACCGAGCAGCCGGTCAAAGCCGACGGTCGAACGGAAAAAGGGGGAATAATCGACACGCATGAGACAACCTCCTAAAAGCGTTGTGGTTCGGAACCGGCCCCATCATGGCGGCCGGACACAGCGTATCTAGGGCTGCAAAAGACGGCTTCAAGGCCCTTCCGGGGGCTTGAAAATCGGGCTTAAGTGCCTATGGAAGCGCCGATTCAGCAAAAAAGATTCAGCAAAAATGATCCCCGCCGCCAGCCTGTTTGAACCTTTGCCGATCAAGGCGGTGGGCGCGGAACTGCGCGCAGCCCGGTTCGCGGCCGCGCCCGATGTTCGCAACCGTGGGGTCTGTGTGCTGCTGAACGGCCAGACCGAATTCATCGAGAAATATTTCGAGGTCATCGACGAACTGCGCGGACGTGGCTTTGCGGTAGCGACAATGGACTGGCGTGGCCAAGGCGGCTCCACCCGCATGACAGAAGATACCCGCAAGAGTTTTGTCGGCGACTTCCGCGAATATGACGAAGACCTGGACACGCTGATGAACTGGATTGTCCAGCCCATGCTGGCGCAGGGTCAAAAGCCGGTGGCGCTGGCCCATTCCATGGGGGCGCACATTCTGCTGCGGACGCTGTCGCGGAGCCCGGGCCGTTTTGCCGCCGCCGTGCTGGGCGCGCCCATGATCGCCATCTCGTTTCGCGGCCAGCGCGAATTCCTGGTGCGGGCGGTAACGGCTTTGCAGGTGTGGCGCGGCCGGCGCGGCGACTGGGTATGGGGCATGGAAGCGCGCGATCCGCACCGGGTCAGCTTTTCGTCCCAGCTGGTGACTTCAGATCCCCAGCGCTTCGAGCGCACCCAGATGCTGCTGCGCGAGCAGCCCGACCTGCGGCTGGCAGGCGCAACCTGGAGCTGGCTGGCGGCGGCGCTGCGCTCGATGGACTGGCTGAAACAGCCGGGGCGGCCCGAGGCCATCACCACGCCGCTGCTGGTGATAGGCGCGGGCAAGGACCGGATCTGCCAGACGCCGCAGACCAGGGCCTTCGCGGCCCGTCTGCCCTCCGGGGACTATGTTGAAATCCCCGAGGGCGAACATGAACTGATGATGGAGCGCAATGCGATCCGCGCCCAGTTCTGGAAGGCGTTTGATGGCTTCATGCAAACGCATCGGCCATAAAAAACACCGGTGAGGACCGGCGCGCGAAGCGCGTGAAAAGGTCCAGTGGACCTTTTCAAGGGACGAACGCTGCGAGCTTCGCGAACAGCGCCGGACATAAAACACCGCGCCCCAGCATGAGCTGAGGCGCGGCGCTTCTTACAGTCGATTGATCGTTACTGAGCCACCTGGCCAGCCGACTGGGCCGGAGCGGCGGGAACCGCAGGGGCAGCCGGAGCCGGGGTGGCGCCAGACTGCTGATCCTGGGCCGGTGCCGGAACATCCGAAGCGGTCGTAGCGGGAGCAACGCCAACCGGCTGGGTATTGGCAGCCGCCTGCTGCACCGGAGCCGCTTGAACCGGCGCCGACGAAGCGGTGCTGGTGCTACGGGCCGGCTTGGCCGAGGCCGACTTCACCGGCGCGATGGACGCAGGCTTGGTGTCGGGCGCCGGAGCAGGCGTAGCGTCAGCCGCCGGGGTCACGGCAGCCTCAGGGGCAGGCTGCGCCGCCGGAGCGGGCGGCACGACCGGCGCCGGCATTGCGCTGGCGGTCACCATCGGCTTGTTGGACGAAGTGCCCGTGTAGGCAAACAGGCCCACGCCGGCAGCGCCGATCATCAACGCCACGGCCAGCGCGCCCACGATCTTGGGCGTGTTGCTGGGTTCGCGATCTTCGGGATTGGTGGTGTGGAAATTGCCCAGACCACCGCCATTGCCCTGCGGGCTGTTGTGCAGGGCGATCGGATCATCGGAAGGCGAGTTAAAGTCGCGCAGAGACATTCTGTCCTCCAAAGGAAATGGTTAGCTTCGGTAAGACAACGTGATTTGCGCGTCCGGGTTTCGCGGTCAGGGAACAAAGGCGAATTGCGGCAACGGTGTGCGGAACGGCCTGAATTGCACGACGAATAATGGCGGACAATTCGATGTTTCCACTGCTTTGTGGCAGCTTCGTGGAACGCGCTTCAGCCCTTGGCGGACAGCAGCGTCACCGCTTCCTTGTGCACACGGGCGTCGCCGCAAGCCAAAGTGCGCGAGCCTTCGCGCCAGGGCGCGCCGTCCCAGCCGGTGATGATGCCGCCGGCGCCCTCGACCAGCGGGATCATCGCCGCGATGTCCCAGCGATGCAGCGGGCCTTCGATCACCACATCGACAAACCCCATCGCCAGCATGGCGAAGATGTAGCAGTCGCCGTGATAGCGGGTCAGGCGCGCTTGGGCTTTCACCCGTGCGAAGGCCGCCTGCTCGTCCGGCGACATATAGGCGGACGGATCGGTGGCGCAGAGAACGGCGTCTTTCAGCGCGGGACATTCGCGCACATGCAGAGGCGTGCGCTTTTCGCCTTCCAGCAGCACCGAACGGCCGTTTACGCCCAGGAAGCGTTCACCCAGAACGGGCTGGTCCAGGATGCCCAGCACCGGGGTGCCGTCATGCTCCAGCGCGATCAGCGAACCCCATTCATGCCGCCCGGTGATGAAGGCGCGCGTGCCGTCCACCGGGTCCAGCACCCAGCGCCACTTGTTGGCGGAAAGTCCGGCGGGCTTTTCGCCATACTCCTCGCCCAGGATAGCGTCCTGCGGGCGGTCGCGTTCGATGATGGCGCGGATGGCGCGCTCGGCGCCGCGGTCGGCTTCGGTGACAGGATCGAAGGCATGCGCACCGGGCTTGTGCGTCACCTCGATGCGCTGGCGGAAAAAGGGACGGATGACGGCGCCCGACGCATCGGCCAGGCGGTGCGCGAAGGCGATCATTTTTTTCGTCAACGATCATGCGGTTTTCCAGAAAGAAACGATTAGCCCGCCCGCGACAATCAGTGTGCCGCCCGCCAGGATCGGCGTTGTGGGAAGAGTATTGAAGAAAACCAGATTGATCACCTGCCACATCACAAACAAGGTGGCGATATAAATTCCGATCAATTGCCCGAATTCCAGCGGCGCGAGATTGACCACCGTGCCATAGGCAAACAGCACCGCTGCACCCGCCACGAACAGGATGATGCGTGCCGTCCCTGCGCTTTCCAGCAGCGCCTTACGCAGGAGCGCGTCTCCGCCGGCCTCCAACAGCGCGGCGGCCAGCAGAAAGACAGGAAGCGGAACATGAGCCAGCCACCGCATGTCAGCTCCTTCCCAGTTTGCGCAACAGCAGCGGCATTGTCAGCCCCTGGAACAGCACGGAAAAAATCACGACACCGAAGGTCGCGATGCGAATGTTATAAGCAAAGGGAAGCGAAGACGGCAAAGACAATGCGAGCGCCAGCGCCAGCGCTCCTCGCAACCCGCCCCACCATAATATGTGCTGGTCACGCAGCGGGATAGCCCATTGCGACCGGGCGAAGCCCAAGCACAGCGGATAGATTGTCAGCAACCTTCCTAGCAACATCAGTCCCACAGCCGCCAGCAGCAACTTGAAATCCAGGCCGGCCAAAGGCACCTGCGCCACGGTGATACCGATAAGCAGGAAGATGAGCGAGTTGGCGATGAAGGCGGCGAATTCCCAAAAGCCTAGGACAAACTCCCGCTCGCGGGATGAAAAAGTCTTGGAACTGCTCTGTCCCAGCACGGCGATGTTGCCGATCAAGAGCCCAGCCGCCACTGTCGCCAGAACGCCGGAAAAATGGAGGTGTTCCGCCAGCAGGAACGATCCATAAGCGGCTGCCGTGGTCAACGCCGCGCTGACCATGTGATCGAGCGTGCGGCCCGCCAGCAACAGGGCGGCCCCGCCCACCAGCAATCCCACGACAATGCCACCGCCCGATATCATGACCAGCGTCATGGCGACTGAGAGGGCGCCGGGAGGCGTTGCAGGGGCCATTGCCCACGCCAGCGCCAGGGTGAACAACACAGCCGCCACGCCATCGTTGAACAGGCTTTCGCTTTCCACCAGCAGCCTGAGTCGGCCTTTCAGGCCCAGATCCTTGAACATGGCAATGACCGCCACCGGGTCGGTCGCCGCAATCAGTACGCCGAAAACCATGGCCGAAGCCAACGGCCAATGCAGGAAATACATCATGCCGCCGGCGACGATAACCGCCGACATCACCACTCCAACGGTGCTGAGCACCGCGACCGGCACCAAGTCACGACGCAGTTCTGTCCAATGGATGCTGATGGCCGCTTCAAACAACAAGGGCGGCAGAATCACCAGATAAATGAAGTCATGGCTCAGCAGTGGCCCGATCTGTGTGCTGAAGGGGGCCAACGCGATGCCCGTCGCCACGAGCCCGACGGTATAGGGTAGCGACAGGCGTCGGGCGACAAGAGCGACCATGATCGCCACCACCAGAAGTCCCACCGTGCTGGTCAGAATCATGTTCATGACGGGGCGATCATAGCCCGGGGCGGATTGCGCCGCCGCCGGTTTCGGTTGTGTTTGGCCCGGAAGCCGCTTCGGTCGACCGAAAATTCGAGGCGCGGATCGGAGGGGCCGCCAGCTTCGCGCCCAAGATCAGGCGGCGCATCCAGCCAGTGCTGGACATCTCCTTGTCGAAAATCGAGAAAAACGGCCTCGGCGAAATAACGTCTAGGCGTCCATCGACTGCTTCGCCCGCTTGCGCAGGTGAGGCAGCAGCGCGCGCTTGCGCAGGCGGATGTTCTGGGGGGTCACTTCGACCAGTTCATCATCCTCGATATAGGCCATCGCCTGTTCCAGGGTCATGGGCACGATCGGTGTCAGCTTGACCGCCTCGTCCTTGGAGGTGGTGCGGATGTTGGTCAGCTGCTTGGACTTGAGCGGATTGACGTCCAGGTCGTTGTCCTTGGCGTTCTGGCCGATGATCATGCCTTCATAGACCTTGGCGCCGGTCGAGATGAACAGCTTGCCGCGTTCCTCGATGTACCAGAGGCCATAGGTTACCGCTTCGCCCTGCTCGGTCGAGATCAGCACGCCGTTGGTGCGGCCGCCGACGCTGCCCTTGTGCGGGGCATAATCCAGGAACATGCGGTTCATCACGCCGGTACCGCGCGTGTCGGTGAGGAATTCGCCGTGATAGCCGATCAGGCCGCGCGCGGGCGCGTGGAACACGATGCGAGTCTTGCCGGCGCCGGTGGGGCGCATGTCGGTCATCTCGCCTTTGCGCATCGAGACCTTTTCGATGACGATGCCGGTATAGGGATCGTCCACGTCGATTGTGACTTCCTCGATCGGCTCCATCTTCTCGCCGCCCTCGGTCTTGAACAGCACGCGCGGGCGCGAGATCGAAAGCTCAAAGCCTTCGCGGCGCATGGATTCGATCAGGACGCCCAGCTGCAGTTCGCCGCGGCCGGCAACTTCGAAATCGCCATCACCGGTTTCGGCCACCTTGAGCGCGACATTGCCTTCGGCTTCGCGCAGCAGGCGTTCGCGGATCACGCGGCTCTGCACCTTGTCGCCTTCGCGCCCGGCATAGGGGCTGTCATTGACCGAGATGGTCATGGCCAGGGTCGGCGGATCGATCGGGTGCGAGGGGATCGGCTCGCTGACGGTCAGATCGCACAGCGTGTCGGCCACGGTGGCGTTTTCCAGGCCGGCAATGGCGACGATGTCGCCTGCCTCGGCGCGCTCGACCGGCACGCGGGCCAGGCCTCGGAAGGCCAAGAGCTTGGTGACGCGGGTCTTCTCGATGATCTCGCCGTCGCGGTTCAGCGCCTTGATGTTGCGGTTGGTGGTGATGACACCCGATTCAATGCGGCCGGTCAGGATGCGGCCCAGGAAGTTGTCGGCCTCCAGGGTGGTGACCAGCATCTTGAAGGGATGTTCTTCGCCGGCCAGCTTTTGCGGCTTGGGCGCGGGCACATCGTCCACGATGAGCTGGAACAGGGGATCGAGGTTCTTGCGCTCGTCTTCCAGTTCCTTGACGGCCCAGCCATTGCGGCCCGAAGCGTAAAGATAGTGAAAATTCAGCTGGTCATCGTTGGCTTCCAGCGCCAGGAACAGGTCAAAGATGGATTCCAGGGTTTCCTTGGGCTGGGCGTCCTGGCGGTCGATCTTGTTGATGACCACGATGGGCTTGAGGCCCAGCTTCAGCGCCTTGGACAGCACGAACTTGGTCTGGGGCATGACGCTTTCGGCCGCGTCCACCAAAAGCACCACGCCGTCCACCATGGACAGGATGCGCTCGACTTCGCCGCCGAAGTCGGCATGGCCGGGCGTGTCCACCGTATTGATGCGGGTGCCGTGCCATTCCACGCTGGTACACTTGGCCAAAATGGTGATGCCGCGCTCGCGCTCCTGGTCGTTGGAGTCCATGGCGCGCTCGTCCATGTGCTGGTTTTCGCGGACCGAACCGGACTGTTTCAGCAGCTGATCGACCAGGGTGGTTTTGCCGTGGTCGACGTGCGCGATGATGGCGATATTGCGGATTTCCATGGGACCAGAATCAATAAGAGGGCGCGGGATTGGCCGGGTGTATAGACGCTGGCAGTGCTGCGGAGCAACATCGCGGGCGCGGCGCATCGTCATGGCCATGTCACGATTAACCGCTTTTCTCAGAATTTCCGGGCGTTTGTGGGGTTTGGGCCGGGATTTTTCGCCACACTATTGAGAGGGTTTTGCCCTATATAACGGGCAATAACGGGCAAAATCCGAAGGTTCCGCGGCCCAGGCTGCGGACCTTAAGGACCTTCCAGCATCGGGGAACGGCCAGCCAATTCGCCGGCAAGGTGCGGCGGGTCGTAAAGTGTATACTGCAACCAATTGGGGGTTTTCCCCCGGCCGTCGTGTCAGGAACGTCGCAATGAATGTCCAGATCAGTCCCCTCAACGCCCCGCCCGTGCGGGATGACGACAGGGATGACGCGCCGGCCGGACGCGGGCGCATCTATGCCATTGGCGGCGCAGCCTTGCTGCTGGCGCTGGGTGGTTTCTGGTATTTCACCCATTCGAGCGCGCCGCCGCCCCGCCGCGTGATGGCGGCGCCGGTGCATGTCGCGCCCGTCGAAGTGCGCTCCATGTCGGTTGTCGAGCGCACCATCGGCACCGTGCTGGCCAACTCCACCGTGTCGGTCAA
>CANBZE010000043.1 GCA_947373775.1 Alphaproteobacteria bacterium | reverse complement strand
AAATCCAGGGCGTAAGGATTGACCTGCCCCTTGGGATCGGACCCCGCGGAATAGGCGCGAAACTTGTCGCCGCCCAGGCGATTCAGGATCGCTTCGGCCAGGATGGAGCGGGCGGAATTGCCGGTGCAGAGAAACAGGACATTGTAGGTCATGCACGTTGCTTTCGTTTTGGCGGGCAGCAAGAGGTGGCGACGGCAGCCAGCGGCGCGCAGATTTCCGCCCGTCCGCCGCAGCAGTCCTCGGTCAGAAACAGCAGCAGCCCGCTCATCTGCTCGAAATCCACGGCATAGATGATCGAGCGGCCGTCCCGGCGCGCATGGATCAGCCCCGCATTCGACAGCATCAGAAGCTGGGCCGACATGGTGTTGGCGGCGGTTTTCAGCTTGCGGGCGATGTCGCCCGCCGCCATGCCGTCAGGGCCGGCCTTCACCAGCGCCCGGAATACCGATAGCCGGCCCTCATGGGCCAGGGCGGACAGCTTGCGAACGGCAAATTCAGATTCCATATTTCATGGAATATGGAAATATTGGATGACTGTCAATACAGTCGACCAGCCAAAGAAAAAGCCCGCGAGGCGAACCTCGCGGGCTTTTGGTCTTTGGACTTCTTCCCGGCTTACGGCAGCAGGGTGAAGTTGTAGGTCAGGGTCGCAACCACGCCGCCGGAGCAGGCGTGGCGGGTGGCCATGTAGAAGGCGCCGCACTGGGTGGTGCCCAGGTCGGTGCCGCTGTAGCGCACGTCCAGGGCAAAGCCCTTGTAGGTCGCGGTGGCGCCGAAGTCGCCATAGGTGTAGTCGCGCGAACCGACCAGGCGGGCATTCTCGGCCCACTGGTGACCCAGGTTGCCGCTGATGCTCAGCCAGTCGAGGACGGTGTAGGTGATGTTGCCGTACAGGGCATTACCTTCGCCGCCGTCGAACGCCAGGTTGTTCGACCAGGCGTAGCTGCCCTGCAGCGACACCGGACCAAACGCCTTGGTGAACTGGTTGATCAGTTCGAAATAGTCCGGGCGCGGCGCGCCGGCCGGGACGTTGGCGGAGGGATAGGCGTAGTAGTAGGGCATGAAGTTCCAGTCGATGCCCCACAGGTCGGTGTGCTTGCCGCCATAGATGTCGAGTTCGACAAAGGGGTTGCCGCTGGAGGTCGGGTCGAAGTCGACCTGCGAAGCCCAGGCGCCGACATAGAAGCCATCGGGGCCATTGAGGTTCAGCGAGCCCTGGGGCGCGAAGTTGCGATCATTCTGGCTGATGCCGCGGAAACGGTAATCGCTGGTCGCTGCGACATAACCGGTGAGGGTCCAGGTGGGCGCAGGTGCGTCTTCAGCGAAAGCAGGAGCGGCAGTAAGCGCCACGCCGGCCAGGCTGACCGCGCCCAAAATCATCTTGGTCAAATTCTTCATTTCAAGTCCTCTCGTTGCCGGGCGCTCGAATCGCGCTGCGTTCCCGGGGGCGTCCCGGTTCGTCGTGACAGTTCTGTTTCGCGGGTCCAATCTCAATATGGCGACTTGTCTTTTTAGCCCTGTTTGACCGTTGGAAAGCATGATTTGAAGGCCCGTTGTTGCAATGCAACAGGTGGTTGCCTAATTATTGGGCGTACGGCCTTTTACGTGAGCAGGGCGGCCAAAAGTTAAGGCTTTCTGAATGTGGCTGC
Organism: Alphaproteobacteria bacterium; assembly: GCA_947373775.1. The sequence goes on along the minus strand of CANBZE010000043.1, from coordinate 8,279 downwards.
TGACCCTTTAATCTCCGCCAAACGGCCAAAAGGACTCAGTGTGCGGCTCCAGAAATTTCACCGCTAACGATGCGTATCATCCTCATCCGCCACGGCCGGCCGCACATCGAACTGCGCCCAAGGACCGGCCATACGGGCTTTGCCGATTACATCGGCGCCTATGAGGAGTCTGGCCTGGCGCCGGCCGATCTTCCACCGCGGGAGCTGCGCGATCTGGCGCAGGAACTGGATCATGTCTTCACCAGCGACCGTCCCCGCAGCCGGCAAAGCGCCGCCGCACTGGCCCCTCATGCCGCGCTGACCGCCGATCCTCTGTTCGCCGAAGCGCCGCTGGCCGTGCCGCGTGTTCCGCTGCTGCGCATGGCGGTTCCCAAATGGGCGGTGGTGTCGCGCATCCTGTGGCACGCCGGCTTTGCGCCCGGCATCGAGAATGCGCGCCAGGCGGGGCGGCGCGCCGACCAGGGCGCCGACATCCTGGTCAAGCGGGCACGAGAGACCGGCACCGCTATGCTGGTGGCGCACGGCTATTTCAACTGGATGATCGGCCGGCGGCTGAAGCGACGGGGTTTTGTGCGCACCGGACGCCATCAGGCGCGTTACTGGAACACCGTGATCTATGAGAGCAAGCCATGATCGCGGCCTTGAAATGATCAGAGCAGCTTGATCTCGCGCAGCCGCTGTTTGAGGAATTCATCGGCGGTGATGGGCGGCAGCGGTTCCTGCGGGCCGCCGCCGGGCAAGGGCGCGATCACGTAATCGGGTGCGAAATGCAGGAAGAAGGGCGTGGAATAGCGCGCCACACAGCAACGCTGCGGCGCCGGATTGACCACGCGGTGGGTGGTGGAGGGCAGCCGCCCCTGGACGTTGCGCGAGAGCATGTCGCCGATATTGCACACCACCGATCCCGGCGGCGCCTCGATCGGCAGCCAGCTGCCGTCACGGTCCAGCACTTCCAGTCCCGCTTCCTCCGCGCCCAGCAGAAGCGTGATGGTGTTGATGTCTTCGTGGGCGCCGGCGCGCACATGGGCGGACTCTGCGGGCACCGGCGGATAGTGCAGCAGCCGCAGCACGGAGTTGCCGTCCTTCACCGCGGCACGGAACTGGGTACGCGGCAGGACCAGGTGATGGGCGATGGCTTCCAGGATGCTTCCGCCCAGACCGTCCAGGGCGCCAAACAGCCAGGTTTGGCTTTGCTGGAAGTCCGCCACTTCGCGAGGCCAGACATTGGGCGGCATGGATGCGGCGAAGGGATGGCTCGGCGGCAGGTCGCGGCCGACATGCCAGAATTCTTTCAGGTCATGCAGCACAGCGCCCTTGGCGGTTTCCTTGCCGAAAGGGACATAGCCGCGCTGGCCGCCCTTTCCGCGGACATAACTTTGCTTGACCGCTTCGGGCAGGGCGAAGAAGGCCTTGGCAGAGGCCAGCGCGGCGTAGATGCCCGCCTGGTCCAGGTCGTGATCGGCGACGATGGCAAAGCCATAGCGTTCGAAGGATGCGCCCAGTTGCGCGGCAAAGGCTTCAAAGTCGCGCGCGTATAACTGGAATGAGACGGGTTTGATGGCGCTCATGCGAGGTGCCTAGAATGTCTATGGGTTCGCCGCAATCGCGGAGCGATGACAGTCCTAAAGCATCGCCGGGATCACGCGGTCCGGCGGCATGTGGCCGTCCACGAAACTGCGGATATTGACGATCACTTTCTCGCCCATGTCGATGCGCCCCTCGATGGTGGCCGAGCCCATATGCGGCAGCAGCACGACATTGGGCGCCTTGAGCAGCTTGGGATTGACCGCCGGCTCGTTCTCGAACACGTCCAGCCCGGCGCCCGACAATTCGCGCTTTTCCAGCATCTGCGCCATGCAGTTCTCGTCGATCACCTCGCCGCGCGCGGTGTTGACGATATAGGCGCTCGGCTTCATCAGCTTCAGCCGCCGCGCCGACAACAGATGGAAGGTCGCGGGCGTGTGCGGGCAATTCACCGACACGATGTCCATCCGCGCCAGCATTTGGTCCAAACTGTCCCAATAGGTCGCTTCCAGCGCCTGCTCGATATCGGCATGGACGGGTTTGCGGTTGTGATAGTGGATCTGCAGGCCAAAGGCGCGGGCGCGCCTGGCCACCGCCTGGCCGATGCGGCCCATGCCGACAATGCCCAGCCGCTTGCCTTGCAGGCGGTTGCCCAGCATCCAGTTTGGCGACCAGCCCTTGAACTTGTCGGCTTCCATCGCGGCCACGCCTTCCACCAGCCGGCGCGGCACCGCCAGGATCAGCGCCATGGTCATGTCGGCGGTGTCTTCGGTCAGAACACCCGGCGTGTTGGTGACGGCGATCCCTTTGTCCGTGGCGGCCTTCACGTCGATATTGTCCACCCCGGCGCCGAAATTGGCGATCAGCTTCAGGTTCGGACCCGCTTTGGCGATCAGCTTGGCGTCGATGCGATCGGTGATGGTGGGAACCAGCACATCAGCGGTTGCCATGGCCTCGGCCAGCTTGGCGGCGCTCATGGGCGCATCGTCGACATTCAGCCGCGCATCGAACAGCTCGCGCATGCGGGTCTCCACCGCTTCGGGCAGCTTGCGGGTGACGATCACCAGGGGTTTCTTGGCAGCCATGCGGGCATTAAAGCCCATGCGCCCGGATGACGGAAGCGCCTGCTTGCGCTAAATGTGACGAGTCGCCAGAACAGACACGCCATGACACGATTGGCTGCAATTTTATTGATGTTTTTCATGACGGCGGCCCTCACGACGGAGGTGGGGGCGGCGCCGGTGCTGCGCTATGTCAGCCAGCGCACCGACAAGGCCTATCTGCGCGAAGGCCCCACCTTTGCCCACAAGGTGCTGTGGCAATACCGCCATCGCGGCTATCCCTTTGCGGTGATCGCCCAGTTCGACATCTGGCGTCGGGTCCAGGCGGCTGACGGCACAGTGGGCTGGATGAGCGCCGCGATGCTGACCGACCAGCGCACCGTGCTGGTGACCGGCAAGGGGCGGGTCAAGATTTTCGCCGCTGCGGGCGGCGGCAAGGTGGTGGCGCTGGCCGATCCGGGCGCCGTGGCGGGGCTGAAGGCCTGTACGCGCGAGGCGTGCCGCATCCACGGCGAAAGCATCGACGGCTGGATTGCCAAGAACCGGATCTGGGGCGTGGACGCGAACGAGGTGTTCGACAAACTTCCGCGCCGTTAGTGCCGGAAGTGGCGCATGCCGGTGAACACCATCGCCAGTCCGGCTTCGTCAGCGGCGGCGATCACATCCGCGTCCTTCACCGAACCACCCGGCTGGATCACCGCCGTGGCGCCGGCTTCCGCGACGGTCAGCAAACCGTCCGGGAAGGGGAAGAAGGCTTCCGACGCCGCGGCCGAACCGACGGTGCGCGGCTTGTCCCAGCCGGCGATCTTGGCCGCATCCCTGGCCTTCAGCGCCGCGATGCGCGCTGAATCCACGCGGCTCATCTGGCCGGCGCCGATGCCGGCAGTCGAGCCATCCTTCACATAGATGATGGCGTTGGACTTCACATGCTTGCCGATGGTGAAGGCCAGCAGCATGTCGATGATTTCCTGCTCGGTCGGCTGGCGCTTGGTGACGACCTTGAGTTCTTTGCGGGTGATGCGGCCATTGTCGCGGGTCTGCACCAGAAAGCCGCCCGCCACTGAGCGATAGGTCAGGGTGGGGGTGAGCGGATCGGGCAGTCCGCCCGCCGTCAGAAGGCGCAGGTTCTTCTTGGAGGCCAAAATCCTGCGCGCGTCGTCATCGGCATCGGGGGCGATGATCACTTCGGTGAAAATCTTGGAGATTTCTTCCGCCGTCGCGCCGTCCAGGACGGTATTGAAGGCCAGCACACCGCCAAAGGCGCTTTGGGTATCGCAGGCCAGCGCCGCCAGGTACGCGTCTTTCAATGTCTTGCCCAACGCCACGCCGCAGGGATTGGCGTGCTTGATGATGGCGCAGGCGGGCCCCGCCTTGGGATCGAACTCCGCCACCAGTTCATACGCGGCGTCGGTGTCGTTGATGTTGTTGTAGGACAACTCCTTGCCCTGGAGCTGCTTGGCCGTGGCGACGCCGGGACGCGAGCTGCCATCGACATAGAAAGCCGCTTCCTGGTGCGGGTTCTCGCCATAGCGTAGGCCTTGGCGCAGCAGCCCGCCAAAGGCGCGGCGGCGCGGCGGTTCTTTTTCGCCATCCTTGGCCAATTCGCCGGCGAACCAGCCCGACACGGCCGCGTCATAGGCGCCGGTGCGGGCAAAGGCGCGCTGTGCCAGCTTCTTGCGCAGCGCATGCGTTGTGCCGCCGCCATTGGCCTTCATCTCGTCCAGCACGGCGGTGTAGTCCTCGACATCCACCACCACCGTCACCCAGTCATGGTTCTTGGCGGCCGAACGGGTCATGGCCGGGCCGCCGATATCGATATTCTCGATGGTGGTCTCGAAGTCGGCGCCGCGCGCCACGGTGGCTTCGAAGGGATAGAGATTGCAGACCAGCAGATCGATGCCGGCGATGCCATGTTCCTTCATCGCGGCGGCATGATCGGGTTTGTCGCGCAGGGACAGCAGGCCGCCATGCACCATCGGGTGCAGGGTCTTGACGCGGCCGTCCATCATCTCGGGGAAATTGGTGATCTCGGACACGTCGCTGACCGTCAGGCCCGCGTCGCGCAACGCCTTGGCGGTGCCGCCGGTGGAAATCAGCATCACGCCCTGGTCGGACAGCCCCTTGGCGAACTCCAACAGACCGGTCTTGTCGGACACGGACAGCAGGGCGCGGGAGATCTTGCGGACGTTGTCGCTGGAAGTGGGCATAAGCGGGGCTTTCCGGGCTGGACGCCCGCCGCTCTTAGCGCCTGTAAAACGAATATAAAAGGGCCAGGAACCCACTTGCGCACAGCGACCACAGGACCGGCACATTATAGTGCTGGTGGTTCCAGTCGACGACGAAATCCCCCGGCATGGGGTCCAGTTCCAGCGCCATGATGATCGGGGCCATGATGGCCCCGCCCACCACCAGAATCAGCAGCAAGGTTGCCAGCTTACGCATGGCGCGACGCCATGGTGGTCAGGCCCAGGCGGGCGAACAGCGCCTGGTCGGTATCGGTCACCGGATTGGGCGTGGTCAGCAGCTTGGCGCCATAGAAAATCGAGTTGGCGCCGGCCAGGAAGCACAGGGCCTGGGCCTCGTCGCTCATCTCCTCGCGCCCGGCCGACAGGCGGACAAAGGATTTGGGCATGGTGATGCGGGCCACCGCGATCATGCGCACGAAATCCAGGCCATCAATCGGCTGAGCCAGCGCCTGGGGCGTGCCTTCGATCGGCACCAGCGAATTGATCGGCACGCTTTGCGGATGCTCTGGAAGCGTGGCCAGGGCATGGATCAGGCCGATGCGGTCGGCGGCGCTTTCGCCCATGCCGACAATGCCGCCGCAGCACACGCTGATGCCGGCGTCGCGCACATGCTCCAGCGTGTCCAATCGTTCCTGGAAGCTGCGGGTGGAGATGACGTGGCGATAATATTCCGGCGAGGTGTCGATATTGTGGTTGTAGTAATCCAGCCCCGCGTCTTTCAGGCGCGTCGCCTGCGGCGCGGTCAGCATGCCCAACGTGACGCAGGTTTCCATGCCCATCGCCTTGACGCCTTCGACCATGGCGCAGACCGCATCCAGGTCCTTGTCCTTGGGACCCCGCCAGGCGGCGCCCATGCAGAAACGGCTGGCGCCGGTGGCCTTGGCGGCGCGGGCCTGTTCCAGCACCTTCTCCACTTCCATCAGCTTGGAGGCTTTCAGGCCGGTGTCGTATTTCGCCGACTGGCTGCAATAGCCGCAATCCTCCGGGCAGCCGCCGGTCTTGATCGAGATCAGGGTGGAGGTCTGCACCTGGGTGGGATCGAAATGGGCCCGGTGCACCGTGGCGGCACGAAACATCAGTTCGGGAAAGGGCAGGGCGAAAAGAGCCTCGATTTCCTCGCGGGTCCAGTCGGAGCGAGGGGTGTCATGCAGGGCGCGGGCGGGAGCGTTCATGACCCCATTCTAGGGGGCTATTTTGGCCCTGTAAAAGAGTGGACGGGCGAGGCCCAAAACGCTAACAAAAGCGCCCGTCGAACGCCCTGTGCCCCAGTGGTGGAATGGTAGACGCGGCAGACTCAAAATCTGTTGCCGCAAGGCGTGCTGGTTCAAGTCCGGCCTGGGGCACCAATCTCACTTCGTTCGATTGCCGCCCCAGTCCGGTTATTGGTTTGTCCGTCCTCGCGCGCGTGCGCGCTGCGGGCGGACGGGGCCTGGGGCACCAATTCATTCCAGCGCGATCTTGGCCGCCAGCAGCAGCATGGTGACGCCGATCAGTGCGTCCAGCACGCGCCAGGCCTTGGGGTTTGCAAACAGTGGGCGCAGCAGACGTGCGCCATAGCCCAGCGAAAAGAAGAACAGGAACGACGAGGTAACGGCGCCCAGTGCGAAGGCGGCGCGCTGGCCGGCATATTGGGACGATACCGAACCCAACAGCACCACGGTATCGAGATACACATGCGGGTTAAGCCAGGTGAAGGCCAGGCAGGTGACCATCGTGGCGGCCAGGCTCTTGGGCACATCATCTGAAGGATTGAGCGCGCCGCTCTTGCGCCAGGCCGACCACAGGCTGCGCAGGCCATAGACCAAAAGGAACGCCGCGCCGCCAAAGCGCATCACCGGCGCCAGCCACGGCACCGCTGTCACAAGAGCGCCGAAGCCCGCGACACCCGCCGCGATCAACACCGCATCCGACAGGGCGCAGATCAGGCAGACCCAGAAGACATGCTCCTTGCGCAGGCCCTGGCGCAGCACAAAGGCGTTCTGCGCCCCGATGGCCAAAATCAGGCTGGCGCCCAGCAGGAAGCCTGGGAGGAAGGCGGTGCTCATGGGATTTGACTAAAGCGGCGGCGTCCGGGGGTCAATTCGCGGATGGTTGACTTGCAATCCGGATGGCCTAGCCTTGCGGTCAACCACAATTTCCAGGGAGAAATATCATGCGCTTTGCCCTTACCGCAGCTCTCTTCACAACCGCCCTTTTGTGCGCGCCGGCCCTGGCCCAGAAGGTGACGCCCGCCATTGCTGCCGCCGTCGCCGATGCCGGCAGGCCGGACGCCGACAAGGAACGCGACGCGGCCCGCAAGCCGGCCGAGACGGTCGCGTTCGCCGGGGTCAAGCCCGGCATGGTTGTGGGCGAACTGGGACCCGGGCGCGGCTATTACACCCGCATCCTGGCCAAGGCGGTGGGCCCCAAGGGAAAGGTCTATGCCATCCTCACCACGGCACAGGCGGCGCGCCCCGGCGTCCTTGACGCGATGAACGCGCTGGTCGCCAGCTATCCCAACGTCAAGCTCGTGACGGTGGATTACGCGACCATGGCGCTGCCCGAAAAGGCCGACCTGTTCTGGACCACCGAGAATTATCATGACTTCCACAACGGCCCGACCGCCGACATTGCCGGGTTCAACAAGGCCGTGTTCAACAATCTGAAGCCGCGCGGCATCTTCTATGTCGAAGACCACAGCGCCGCGCCGGGCGCAGGGCTTGCCGCCACCTCCGCCTTTCACCGCATGGATGAGGATGTCGCCAAGACGGAGTTGACCGCCGCGGGCTTCAAGCTGGACGGCGAAGGCGACCTGCTGCACAACCCGGCCGACAACAAGGCCGCCAGCAATTCGGAATCGGGGCATTTTGTCTCCGACCGTTTCATGCTGCGGATGAAGCGGTCGTAAACGGCCATAACATCGAGGGGAAACTTCCATGCGTCTGATATGCATCGCCGCGTCGTTCCTGGTCGGCAGCGCGCTTCTTGTAAATGGTGCCTGGGCGCAGTCTTTGCCCGCGCCCGCCAGCTATCCGCCGGTGACAGGCGAAAAGGGCGTGGTCACCACCCATGCGCTGTCCATGCAGATCGCCGACGAGATCGCCCATGCCGCCATCAACGCCTGCCGCAAAATGGGTTTTCACACCACCATCACGGTGCTGGATGCCTCGGGCGCATTGAAGGCGTTCCTGCGTGACGACATGACCGGCCCCCACACCATCAGCCTGAGCAAGGACAAGGCCTATACCGCCATCACCCTGGCCAACCGCTTCGCCAATTCCGGCGCCTTCGCCACGGCGCGCAATTCGACCCTGGGTTCGCCCATGACCAACATCCAGGGCGTGGTCGGCGTGGCCGGCGGCGTGCCCATCAAGTATCGCGGCGAAGTGATCGGCGGCGTGGGCTCGTCGGGCGCGGTGGGCGGCGACAAGGACGAGCTTTGCTCGCAAGCCGGCATCGATGCTGTGGC